>SLAU01000140.1 GCA_007126675.1 Balneolaceae bacterium | reverse complement strand
TTGATGCATACACCGGACCAATGCCCATAATGCGCGGTTCCACACCTGCCACACCGGAGGATACGATTCTTGCCATTGGAGTGAGTTTATACTTTTTAGCGGAATTCTCAGTGCCGATAAGCATGGCAGCAGCTCCGTCGTTTAAACCGGAGGCATTTCCTGCCGTTACGGTTCCTTCTTTTCTGAAGGCAGGGCGAAGCTTTGCCAGTATTTCAACGGTGGTATCCGGCCGGATAAATTCATCATCTTTAAAAAGAATTGGATTCTGTTTGCGGCGGGGAATTTCAACAGGTACGATCTCTTCAGCGAGCCTTCCGTTCTTTCTGGCAGTAGCAGCTTTTTGCTGAGACCAGGCTGCAAATGCGTCCTGATCTTTCCGGCTGATTTTGTACTTTTCAACCAAATTTTCTGCAGTCATTCCCATTCCTTCAGTACCGTACATTTCCTCCATTTTTGGATTGATGAACCTCCATCCAAAACTTGAATCAAATAACTCAGAATCATTCCCGAACGGTTTAGATGCTTTCGACATCACCCATGGTCCGCGCGTCATGTGTTCTACTCCGCCTGTGATGAATAGTTCTCCATCACCCGCTTTAATAGCCCGGTTTGCATGTATTGCAGCCGACATACTGGATGCACACAACCGGTTCACAGTTTCACCGGGTACAGTGCGGGGCAAACCTGCGAGAAGCAGAGACATCCTTGCAACATTCCGGTTATCCTCACCGGCCTGATTTGCACATCCAAAAATTACGTCATCAATCATTGCCGGATCAATATCCGGATTTCTGCTCAGTAACTCTTTAATTACGATTGCTCCAAGATCATCGGTTCGAACAGGGGAGAGGGTACCGCGAAAATTGCCAATGGGAGTTCGGATCGAATCAAAAATAAATGAGTCTGTCATGAAATTGATTAGTTAACGTCAGTTCGGGATAAGTTTTAGAAAAATAGCCTCTGCCCATCCAAATAGGGCGATCGGTTGAGATAATATAATAAATTTCGACATGTGGCAGTCTATAAAGTAAATCGACTTTTGAACCAGCTTGAATAATTTAGACATTAAATCCCTCTCTATTTTTAGAGAGGGATGACAGGGTGAGTCAGAAAAATAAATCTAAATTATTTAAGCGAAATTCGATGAATTATACCTTTTTGAACAACATCACTGATATTTTCAACAATTTACTGCCGCACGTAGTTATAACTCCGGAGTTTCCTGTTCCCGAAGCTCTAGGAATTTTATATACCTGGGCGGTAATTCAAATGGGCGCTCTTCGGGAATATCCGGCAAGCGCGGTTGTTGTATCGGCGGCCTTTGAGGTTTTAATTCCGGATCCCATCTGAAATTTTCAAGCTGCCTGTCGATATTTTCAGGGTCTTCCGGAAGGTGTGAGCCATCAATATTTTGTTCAGCTTTAAAGAAGTCGAACTCACCATCGGTAAAAATCATAGTGGAAGAACCGGAAGCAACCATTTCCATGAGCCCGTCAGGTTCGTCATTGTCATCTTTCAGATGGAAAATAATTTCTGAATTATCAAATACCACGATCCTTTGCAGTTCTCCTTCATCAAAATATGCGTGCAGCGTATCTCCGGTCATCTGGTTTAACCGCCCAGTCAGTGAATCTTCCTGCACTGAAATTGGCCGTGTGTAGGATCTTAAAAACTTTATGTCATCATTTTCAAAAGTGGCTTCAATTATGGGCCCGGTTAATTGCGTATTCTTTTGCCATAGTATTGGCGAAGACCGCAAAATAAATTGGTCGGTATCATCCCTGTAATTAGCCGTATCGGCAATTGCTGCAAACTTCGTAGACCAAATACGAACCTGCGTAAATGCATCCATGTAGGAAACTGTGTCTGTTTCCATGAGCTCGATTTTTTTTGCCAGAAGATGAGTTGTATCTGTTTTGGCTTCGTTTACCTCCATCATCCACGCATCATCACCGGTAAGCAGCCGGTATCCTAAGGAATCGGCATACAGATAGTCGCCGGCAAATTTCACATCATCTTCAAAATCATCAGCATATACACGGCTGAAAAGTTCGTACAGATCGTCATTTCTGTTCATGAATAATGAATCGGACTCAAGGTATTGAGTGCTGTCAGCCAGCTGAACGTCACCATAAAAACCGGCACTGTCGATATCCTGGTAATAAAAACCACGGTTAGCGAGCAGTGTGCCTCTTTCATCTTCGAAACGGACGGGAGTTTTGAAGATAATCAGATCAAGAGGTGCAATCAGATCTATTTGAGAACTAAACACGGTATTAGTAGGAGACTCAATGATAACCCTTCCTATGAACTCACTAAACTCGGTAACGGTATTATGATAAAGTGTATCTGCCCAGATCGTTTCTTTTTCAGTTTCTATCTGAATATTAAATGCATGCAGCTTATTCTGATCTATAAATTGATATGCACTGTCAGCTTCCATCAGCATATCTTCAGTTCTGAGAACAACATTATCTATCAGTTTTCTTACTGCCTCGCCATCAACAATACCGCCTTCTGCCCGCCCGGCATTTTCGATGATAATTCTGCTTTGAGCATTTACAGGTTCATAAATAAACAGTAGTGAGCAAGTGAACAGAAAAAGTGCAGAGCAGAAGGATATTTTTTTTAGAGTTTTCAATCTACAATAACACGTCCGCGAGGTTGAGTGATAGTATATGAAGAAAGATCTGTTAATCCGTCAAAACCTTCTCCGGCAATACTATCGGTAGGTGTGATGATGATTACAAAATCTGGAGAGGTAATGCGGTCGGTGTCTTGCGACCATTTTAAATACTCTGTGTAAAGCTGCCTGTCTTCAGCTGAGTGAACTCTCACGGAGTCGTAAAGTTCAAACTCCCTGTCCTGTTCAAGATATATGGCTCGTTTACTCCAGGCTTCTGTTTCTACAGCTCCCAGGGAATCAAAAAGCTGGACATAAACCGGCCCATCAATTTTTGTAAACTTTTCGTCTTTTCGCTGATAGCTTATGGCGTAACTGCCATCAATCAAAATTCTTGATCTGCCATCCTGCATTAATTTCATTTCAACATCCCAGCTTTCGGATGTAGTTGTAAGCGAGTCGTTTAAAGCTGTGCGTACCTGGCTGCTATCGTACTCTGATAGTTCTGAACAGCCTGCTGCGAGCAAGAAAAGGGAAAAGAGCAGTGTTACAGGCAGAAGACGCTTAATTAGTGCCAAAATACCGGTCTCCGGCATCTCCCAGCCCCGGAACAATGTACGCATCGTCGTTAAGCTGTTCATCAACTGCTGCTGTAATAATGGAAACATCAGGATATTTTTGAGTGATTCTTTTCAGGCCTTCAGGTGCACTTATTAATGAGATAAACCGAATCTGTTTTGCTCCCCGGTCTTTCAGAAATTTAATAGCATCATCGGCACTTCCGCCGGTTGCCAGCATTGGATCAACCAGCAGAACTATACCTTCGGAAATACCTTTTGGTATGTTTGAGTAATAGTCAACGGGTTCGTGCGTGGTTTCGTCTCTGTACATTCCGAGATGCCCAACCCCGGCGTCCGGTAAAAATTCCAGCAAAGGATTTACCAGGCTGAGGCCTGCGCGAAGAATGGGTATGATAAAAATATTGGTATCGATTTCGAAACCGCTGGCATTAGTAATAGGAGTTTCGATTTCAATTTGACGCAAGGGGAGGTCTTTGAGTGCAAAATAAGCAAGGATGGTTGCTATTCGCCCCATTGCCATTCTGAACTCAGCTGTTCTGGTATTTTTATTTCGAAGAATGGTCATATCACGCGCAACAACGGGATGGTCGATGATCGTGATCTGTTTACTTTGCATAATGAAACCTGTTATGAGTTATTCTCTTTCTGCTCTTTTAAATATCTCTGAGTAATGTTATAAATAATCTTCGAGAGTACAATTAAGCCGATGATATTTGTCAATGCCATAATACCAAGCATCACATCACCGAACGACCATACCACACTAACCGATACTATGGCTCCAAGGAAATGGAACAGAACAAACACTAATCGGTAAGAGAACACCGATTTTTGTCCAAACAGGTAATGGATAGACCTCTCCCCGTAATAACTCCAGCTTATTGAGGTGGAAATCACGAAAAAGAATACGGCAATGGTAACGATGTATTGCCCTCCCGGCATTAAGGGGGCCAAACCAACAGAAAATGCTGCAGCGGTAAGTGAAGCAACATTTTCAACAACACCGCCAAATAATTGCGGAAGCGGTAATCCTTCTTCATCAAATGCAACCGGTCTGTCAGACAGATCGATATATCCTTCAAAAGTCTCTGAATATAGATTATCAACAAACATAGTATCCACAGGAATGTTGTAGCGCAGCATTTGGCCATTTACAGGCATTCCATTTTCAAAGTTTAACTGCATATCCCCGGGGTCTGTCATTTCGTAGGAAATATTTGGCCCGCCGGGAGAAACCGTTGTTTTGTGATAGCTGTCCCACGCACCGGTAACTACAATTACTAATCCTGTAATGGTACACACAACCAGTGTATCGATAAACGGACCAATGAGACCAACCAGGCCGGCATGCACCGGTTCTTTGGTTTTACTGGCAGCCATTGCAATGGGCGATGAACCCTGGCCCGCTTCGTTCGAAAACAATCCGCGCTGAACCCCATAACTGAGAGTAAAAATCAGTGCTCCCGATCCCACTCCAAGTACGCCAGCCTGCGGATTAAATGCATTTGTAAGAATTGTTACAAAACCCGGTATAACCTGGTCGTAATGGATAAGTAAAATAATGAGGCCGCCAAGTACATAAAGCACAGCCATAAAGGGAACAAGCCGGGCGGTTACCGCACCAATCCTTTTGATACCTCCAAGAATAACCGCTGCTACAAGACTGGCTGTAATTAAACCGGTTACGAAAAGCGGAATATTAAACTCCGAATTCATCACGTCAGCAAGGGTGTTTGCCTGAATCGCATTACCGGTTAAAAGTGCACAAATTGAGCCGGAGATAGCAAACAAAACAGCCAGCCATTTCCAGTTGGCTCCAAGTCCTTTTTCGATGTAATACATGGGGCCGCCTGATACCGTACCATCTTTATTTTCTGTTCTGTAATGTGCACCTAACGTACATTCTGTAAATTTGATAGCCATTCCAAATACGGCTGTAACCCACATCCAAAACAATGCACCGGGCCCACCTATAT
>SLAU01000129.1 GCA_007126675.1 Balneolaceae bacterium | reverse complement strand
GGTTGTTCGCAGATACATTGCAATAATTAGTAAAACACCAAGCCATGCAAAATCCAGGAAAAAATTGCCAATGGTGGTATCAAAAGTCCAAAACCTCATTAAAGTGATTTTACCGTTTTTTCATCATTTTGAAGCCTTCTGATAAAAGACTGCCATTTTAATGCACCGTCATTCTTCAGGGCAATCTGGTAAATATCACTATCAGTTGTAAGCGATAATTTTTTATTCTGCTCTACGGATAAATAACGGATATCAGAAAGCGGGATAGTCACTTTATCAGAGCCATAAGACATGTATATGGAATCCCGGGTCAGTTCAGTATAACCGGGTCCGATTTTAATTAACTGATGTTCACTATCAATTTGGTAAAAGGTACAACCGAGATTTTTTAGTACAACTCCTTCTTTGTCTGCCGGGATTGGCATTTCATTGATTTTATCAAACATCTCAATCACCGAATGAGGCTCACCGTGTTTATTAATCAACCTGGAATAGAGATTCATGTTATAAGACAGGCTGGAAGTATGGCTAAACACACTTTTCCCATCCGGTGTGTATATCGAATCAAGCTCACCGGTTTCGGGGCAACGGAACAGTAAACGATCTATCCCTGAAGCCGGCTTAGAGCATGAATGAATTTTGACGGTGTCAGGCGGAGTATACTCTTCAAAGTCTATGAGGCCCCTGCATTTTTCCGCAAATGTTTCGTAATCAGGATAGTCGGATGGTATCAGCGGATCGAGCCACCTGATTTCGAGAGTGCTGATGCGGTATTTATCTGCCCAGCGCGGCCAGCCAAGATGAGAACCGTGCAGCTGAACCGGGTGAACCGGAATCTTCATCCTCCAGAAAAGCTTGAGTGTGGTTTCAATTAATGGTTTTGGCCTGCCATCCCAACGCCTTCCGCCTTCAGGAAATATCACAATCATCCTGCGCTTATCAATCATTTTGATCACATCGCGAACAATTCCCGGCTCCGGTACATATTTACTTGTAGGTACAATCCCGATACTGTCCATAAAAATTCTGGGAATCGGTTTATGAAACTGATCGCGTGTCATCACTCCGGCTGTGGGCTCAACCGTCATATCAACGTTCAGAAGAAAAGGATCAAAATAGTTAGAATGATTTCCATAAATAAAACAGGGCCCTGTTAGCGGCATGTTGTGCTTGTTGGTGATAACAGGATTAAATATCAGCTTTGTAGTTGGGATAATAAGTTTCCGCATAAACGGAAATGTAAATGCTGATATACCACGATCATCTTTTTTAAATCTGAATCCTTTGATCATTTCTTTAATTGAGCTGTCTAATCGTAATTCTTTTTTTCAGGAGCCGAGCATCAGTCTTGATGCAGCAGTTTTAATATTTAAAAATCGCACATCAAATGTAACGAATGAAAATCTCCGCTTCCAATCGGAGCGCCGGGCGGAATATAGGGCGCCGGAGGAATTTTTACCGAACCCGGGTCTGTATAGTATTCACCGATTAGTCCGGCCATGTAACGGTAATGAGCCTGCCAAACCATATCTTCCGATTCAGCCTGTAATTCAATAAGCCTTCCCTGCAGATTTTCTAATGATAATGATGAAACTGCTTTCACATCCGGAGCTGTGTTTTCATCGGCTGCAAGCCGTATTAAATTTCGCAGTACTGCCATGTTTATTCCCCGCTGAATGGAGCCCTCATAGCCTTCAGTTTTCTCTTTTAACAAAGAATAATCGAGCACAGTAGTTATTAAATCATCCAGGCCGGGCATATTTACATCCCGTGCTTTTTGATTTAAGAGCCTTGCGGCACGCTGCGGATTAAATAGCAGCGATGCGGAATGATCAGCAGAAACTTCAGCCATTGCCACGGGATCGAGCATTGGCGTGGTATAGCCTCTGAAATGCTCCCGCGTTTGCGATATTCTTGCTGGCCTTGGCGGAATCAAATCCAAAAGATGCTCAGGCAGTGCCAGTTCGCTTGCATTCAGGGTTTGCAGCATCTGCTCAAGTGCAGATCTTTGAAGATCACCATCCACTACCTGCGGATTTGGCTGAGCATCACCCCGAACCGTGTAATGGTATTCAACACCTCCAATTAATTTAACTGTGGCTTCGGTTTGATATCTGTGAAACAGGTAAATGGGCACCAAAACATCTTCGATGTCCGACATCATTCTGCCTTCACGAATATTTTTTTCTCCAAAATTATCCAGTGCAATTCTTCGGATGTTCATGATGTGGCTCAGCTGTCCCTTTACATCTGAACCGTAATCCCAAAGATGAGCATGAGGATGCGAACCACCCTGCGGACGTGCAACCTCGTCAGACAAATACATCAAGCCCATATCAACAGTTTCATTAATGATATCTTCAAGTGCTTTATCGGTATCTGTACCTTCCGGAAAATGCTGATAACCGTAAGCCACTGCTCGTTTATCCCATTCACCGATTCCAATGTCATAAGCATTTTCCAGCCCAAGAGTACCATCAGGGTAAATAGTTGCCATGGGATGAGGATAATCCATAACGGATGCAAGATCGTTTACGCTGGCGGCAAAGTTATGAGCTATACCCAAAGTGTGGCCAATTTCATGTGCGGAAAGCTGGCGGATTCTGTCCAGTGCCATTTCAAGCATTACCGGATCGGGCTCAACGCCCTCTTCATATGGAGCCAGCAACCCTTCAGCAATCATATAATCCTGCCGTACCCGCAGTGAGCCCAGCAGCACATTTCCTTTTATAATTTCTCCCGTTCTGGGATCAATGACGGATGAACCGTACGACCAGCCGCGGGTTGATCTGTGCACCCAGTTAATGACGTTGTAACGAACATCAAGCGGATGAACATCATCAGGGAGTATCTTTACCTTAAAAGCATCTTTATAGCCGATCTCTTCAAAAGCCTCAGCCCACCAGCGGGCACCATCGAGAAGTGCAGTTCGCACCGGTTCCGGAGTGCCGTTGTCCAGGTAAAAAATAATTGGCTCAACCGCTTCACTTATTTCAGCTTCGGGATCTTTCTTTTCAAGGCGATGACGGGCTATGTACCGTTTGGTAAACTCACCGCCAATTTCTGCGCTGTAATCCTGGTAAGAAATACCAAAGTATCCGGCTCTCGGATCAAACTTTCGTGGTTTGTAATTATCATCCGGCAGCTGCACGAACGAGTGGTGCTGCCTCACCGTAATGGCTTCGGGTGTTGGCGTTACTGATCTGACATGGTTTCCGGGATTATCGCCGGTAAAGGTCAGCATAGCTTCAAACTCTGAATTTTTCGGGAAGTTGAATGTCCCGGGCAGGTAAATGGCTGACCGGCTGCCATCAAGAGAGTAGTTGCCCTGATCCATATTTCTTAATCTGCCAATAACATCATGCGCGTCACGCAGTAAAAACGCGGTTGCATCGACCAGTACCCTGTCTCCCTCATTAATTTTCACATCAAATCCCCATAGAACCGATTGGGCAAAAGCTTCATCAATCGATTTTTCTTCGAGATAAACACCTGAGGTTGCCCTGAATCCGTAATTAGGCTGAATCATTAAGAGCTTTGGCCCAACTCTTATAAAGGAAACCACACGTGTATCGCCAAGCTGTGAGCGGTCGAGACCGATGTCGTTCGAACCCATTCCGGCCGCAAGAGCATTAACATATAGCACTTCTTCATCGAGCTTGTCGATTTCAAGCCAGATTTTGCCATTCTCATCATCCCACCAAAAATTGAAGAACCCCTCATATTTTTCCATTCCTGCGGTTTTATCGGAAATGGTGTCTTGTGCATTAAGGGTTACAGTTCCATATAAAAACGTAAGAGCAACGAAGAGTAAAATTCGATTCATAAAATATTGAGAGCGTTAGTTGTTTTGGCGTCCTCTGAATAAACGAAAATGTTTGATGATAAGGAAAGTAAAAAGACAGATATGAATGAATCTCAATTGGCAGATAATAAAAAAGCCCTGCCGATATTTACGGCAGGGCCAACCAAAACATAACTAAATGTATATATGTTATCTGCTGAAACTGTACGTTTCTTCAGATGATGATGATAGTAAGTTCAAAATGTCGGGGTGACCATTTCGCAGTGCTATATCCCGGGCTGTGAGGCTCTCGGAATTTTTCAGTGATGTGTCGGCACCTTTATTAAGCAACTGCTCCACTATATGAAAAGCACCATAACGTGCTGCAATCATAAGTGCTGTTTCCCCTTCATTGTTGCGAGCATCTATAACGGGATCATGAACCAGAATGATACGTGACATTCGTGGATTTCCGATCTTTGCTGCATGCATCAATGGAGTATTACCGGCTTCATCAACGGTATCAACCGAAGCATCTTCTGCCAGTAAAACATTTAAACTTACGATGTCGATATCCTTAACTGCTTCAATAACGTTTTCAGCAATTCGAATATCTGTATTCTGTACGGTTTCACCTTTCAGTGTATCTGCAAATGACAGAGAAATTAGAACCGCACTTATGATGATTGTAAGTAACGATTTCATTGTTTTTTAACTTTAAATTTTCCCTGATCTATTTTAATTATGCCGGGTTTTTAAACAGGTTATTTTTGTGTTTATCCGGCCTCTAAACTTGAGATTCTTATAACGAATTAAAGATACGGAAGGTTTCAAAATTCCGGGCGATTTTCGCCGATACAGAAAAAATAAATCGGAAGTGAATTGCAGAGTTAAAAAGTAATTTACCTGAACCTAAATAATTAAGTATTATCGCCTTAAATTTTAGGTTTATTAAAGAAATTATTTGATGAAAGCGGTTCGAAACAAAAATAATTTAAGTTTTTGTTCTAAAATCTTTTCTCACCTGGCGCGAGACAGCTTATCAAAAAGTTTCAAACTCCTGCTATGAACAAGGAGATGTCTCGGTGCACTCACCGCTAAAAAACAGCGATTCGTTTACTCTACATGACAGGGTTGATTTGGTTTATGAGGGGCGGCGTAAAACGGAATTGCACAAGTTTGTGAACTTTAAACGCCGCCTCACATATTATAAGCTTGCCTGTCATGTCGAGCGCAACACCGGTGCTTTTCCAGTGTGAAGCCGAGACATCTCCCTTTAAGAGAGAAAGTTTCAGAATCAAAATGGATTCACCGGATTTAAAACAATAGATCAGTAGTGATCAAAATCCCCACGCTCTTTTCGGGCGAAATAGTCGCGGCTTGCCTGCACCACTTTTGGC
>SLAU01000263.1 GCA_007126675.1 Balneolaceae bacterium | reverse complement strand
TTGAGATTCCGGATAATCTTAACCTTGATGGTGTTAGTTTACTCCCTTTTATCAATGGAAGTGTAGAGGGAAGTCCGCACGACAGACTCTTTTTCAGAAAGCTTGAAGGGGCAGCTGTACGAGACAAATTGTGGAAACTGATTCGCCTGGATGATTACGGCTATGTGTTGTACAATCTGGAGAATGACCCCTACGAAACGGAAGATGTTAAAGAGGTTTATCCGGATAAATTCAATGAACTGAGAGCTGCTCTCGAAGAGTGGGAAGAGGAGCTGATTGAACCATGGTGGCAGGAATCAGAACCCTGGCAGCAGGTTACAAGAGAAATTCATAAATCGCTAATGCGCAATGAGCCGATCAAACGAATAAGTCCCTGATCAGCAGACAGGGCTGCTGATGCGTTGCGACTTGCCCGTTCTGTAATGACGAAGCAGGCAGGCTACATCACCGGTATGATTGATCAAGGCATTTCCATTGCCCCAATCTGCTTATTAGCCCGTCGAATCAGAGGCTGCCATTTTCTTTTTTAAAGCTTTGATCTATAAAAAGGAATAAACACTTCCTGCATCGTGATTTCTGAAGGTGGTGTTTGGTTTTACTGTGGCGTGTGCCCCAAGGGGATCACTTTGTGAGATGGGTGTAAAAAACATACCGGTGAGAAGCTTTAAAGATCTACCGGTGACAGATTTTGGAAAAGGCGTTTTTTGTCTCGAATCGAACTTTTTGACCTTATCTGGACACACCCCTAAATCACTTCGTGGGAATCGTTTCATTTCGCTGTCGCTCCATGTTCAAAAGATGAGCGCTTGGAGCCCCTCTCAAGAGGGGACTTTTGGACTGTCACCTTTGATATAGTGTTGCCTGTATATGGGCAAAATTAGAAGCTCAGGATGCTATGGACTATTGTAGATCTTCCCTTGAGCCTGCCTGTCCGCCTCAGGCGGATTCGGAAGGCAGGTGGAGTACCCGCGTGCGCTTTTCACGTGGGGGTGGGGTTTTATATCGCATAGCCGGAGTAAAATCCCACCGAAAGAAATCCAAGCCGGCGGGTTTCCCCTACTATTGTGCCTTCGGCAGTACACTTTTCCCCGGTGAAAAGTGTCAAGCGGGGGCAAGTGGCCTTATGATTACTTCGAATTTTATCAACGCTCCGTTGTCATCCCCCTTCAAAGGGGGACTCAGAGATATTCAGCTAGAAACTAGCCGGGGGCTATAACTTATGATTCCAAACTTGAATTCAATTACCAAATTACTTTTGGTTTGTTAAAGTCATTTCATTTAAAGCCTGATAGACTTTACCATTTCAATTGCTATTAAAACCGAACTCTGCGAGAGCCAGTAAAGCTCTCGCAGGTTCTGATATCAAGCCTTTTTCTTATCCCTGAGTTTTTTAATTGCATAACCACCACCGGCTGCCGCTAAAAGTGCCAAGCCGCCATCTATCGGCACCTGGTTGGGTGAATCGGGAAGGCCCGGTGGAGGCTGCGCAGTAAGCAGCTCGGGAGAAATTAAGATAAAGAGTGTAAGAACTATAAGTGTGATAAGTGTTTTCATAGTCTTTTGAGTATTGAGTATCAAAAATTTAGTCATGAGAGGGTGATGGTGAGGTGGGGTGAGAGGGTGTAACTCCCCCTCTCCCTGTCTCCGCTCCCCCACTCTCATTTAATTAGTGTCAATTTCTTTGTTAACACATGCTCTCCCGCCTGCAGTCTGTATATATAGACTCCGCTTGAGAGGCTGCTCGCATCAAATGTTACCTGATGTGTTCCCGCTGAAATTTGGCCATCAACCAGCGTTGCTACCTGGCGTCCCAGCATATCAAACACCTGCAGCGTTACGTGTCCGTTTTCAGGGAGCCCATACTCGATGGTTGTGGTTGGGTTGAACGGATTTGGATAATTCTGCGATAAACTCACCTCCTCTGGCAATTCAGAGCCCGGCGTACTGCTGCCATCATTGTTGAGTGTTAACATGAACCGCTCTTCATTCAACTCCTCTTCCATACCGGCTTCAAACCCGTATGAGCCTGCATCCCGCAGATCCACAGTTTCACCGGTTTCAAGATCTGTTAATACAACAGATAACTCCGAGGGTATGTTAGCTATGCCATCCCATTCAAGAGTAAAAGAACCGGCTATATTACTCAGATTCAGAATCATCGGTAATTCCAGTGTTTCATCAAATGATGCCGGGCGTGATTCCTGGGCTTTGAGTATCTCCTCACCACCCCGCATTCCGGCAAATGCAAGTGTTGCATATTGACTGCTGAGCGGTGTGATTTTTCGGATATCTCTCTGATCCCAATCATGAGATGTCTGGTCGTCCAGTACAAGAGAGATTGCACGATCAACAGTGACGGATTCGCTATTTGCATCTACGCCTGTTAGAGTAAATGCAATTTTCGCCTCTGTGCCTTTTTTATAGAAAGTTGCATCATCTTCTGTTCTTGCACTTTCCGGGATTGTAAAGCTTTCAGCATCATCACTCTCGATAAAGAAACCCTGCCAGGTTGCTATTGTATTCTCCCCTGCATTCTCCCCATTAAACTCTACAACAACAAATGAACCATCTGAACCAGCACTTGAATCCCATATCTGGCCGGCAGCACTATGAAGCCCGTCACCCGATAGTTGCGATGCATCAATATTAGATGCAAACGGATTTCCAACCAAATTCCAGGTTCCGGATGTGATCGGTACGGTTACATCTTCTGTAGGGACGATACCCGTCAGAGATAGCGTAAACTCGTCAAGCGGCACACTTTGTGAAACATCGTTGTCGAAGTAATACCAGATAAAGCCGTTTCCGACAGCAAATTCCGTTTCGAAATTTTCAGGTGTAAACCAGCCGGTAGGATCACTATCCCCGGAATCATAACCAGACGGATCAAAAAGATACAGGTTTGGATCCACGTTATCTTCAAGATTGTCCACATTGTAAAAATCATTGGCTCCTGGAACTCCGGCAACTTCATTCTGCGCTGCAAGGTCAGAAACAGTAATACCATACATTGGAATAGACATCATTCTCCATCCGGGCCCATGCGAATCACTGAAATCGAGAGATGTGGCCACATCGTCCTCCACTTTAATACAACGGACGGCAAGGCCCAATTCCTTAGGTGGCGAATTTCTGTTTATCCCACCATCAGCAACTGTTAATACTCTTCTGAATGCATTTGTTTCTGAATCTTCTGTCGATGTCCATAAATGGGTAACCCTGCCTAAACCCTCGAAATCATTTGATGGATCACCAAAATCACCACCAGCGAATCGTATACTCGTTCCTCTTGCCGAAAAACCGGTTTCATTTGTGGCTGATGAGTTATTTGGAGATTCATTCATATTCCTTGGATGCAGATAGAAATTATTGTCCAAACCTGATGTTGACCTCAACTTGTTCCCGATTCCAAGGGCTCTTCCACGGTCAAAACCGGTATTATCCGAAACACCCTCAGGCATACCAAGGAATTGTTCCATTTCCTTAAAATCATCGTCACTTGGCACTGCCCATCCTGCGGGGCATAAACCCCGCTCATCATCAACAGCAAACCAGTTATAGAGGAACCCACGATTGTATGCTTTTGCACTGTCTTCGTCATCGTTTGCATGAACAGCAAATGCACCTGTACTGAGTTCACTCCATGCACTATTATCAGTTACATTTGGAATAGAATCTCCATTTCTGTATCTGTCCGTTCTCAGGTTCTCTGCCATCCAAACCTGATCTCCTATCTTGACAGTACGATACCTGACTCCTTGATAGAATACCGAACCTTCCTTAAAAAACAGGTTTCTTGGGCCTACGTTATGATCCTCTCCGGTTGGTATTCCCGTCAGCTCAAGAGCCTGAAATGCATCAGGGCCGGTTACTTCAATTCTCAATGAATCCTCATCAACGGAGTGTTCCAGTGTGTAGGCTCCATCAATATCAGTGACATCAGAATCAAGTTCTATCTCGCCGTTGAATAAACGTACTGTAATATTTGGCAAAGGTTCATTTATATTAAATGTTGCATCAGGATTCAGATTCACATTCTCTGTTTGTATGGTACCCTCAACGTTGTAGGTTTGGGGGGCAGATTCGCCCTGGATGCAGCGTACGGCGAGACCAGACTCTTTTTCGACTGCATTTCTGCGGACGCCTGCCTGATTCGATCGAATTATTCGACGAATTGCTTCATCGGATTCATTTGGAGATTCAGTAGATGACCATAACATTCCAATTTCACCCAACCCGGAGAAATCGCCATCACCTTGCCCAAATGCACCGCCTGCAAATCGTAACGATGTGCCGCGCATAGAAAACCCGGTTGAGTTGGTTGCAGCCGGTTCTGCAGTATTATCTGGTCTCCAAAAGAAATCTCCACCGCCTCCGGTAGCCCGAAGCGAATTACTTACACCGGCATCAGCGCCTCTCCAGGCTCCGCCTAATTCATCTAAATCGGCAGCTGACATTCCTAATTCTTCTTCTAGCGCCTTAAAATCTTCATCTGAAGGCACTGACCATCCCGCCGGGCATAAACCCCGCTCATCATCAACAGCAAACCAGTTATATAAGAATCCGCGATTGAATGCTTTTGGGCTATCTAAGTCATCATTAGCATGAACAGCAAAGGCACCTGTACTGAGTTCGCCCCACTCACTATTTTCGGTAACATGCGGAATAGGATCTCCATTGCTATAACTATTCGTTCTAAGATTCTCTGCCATCCAAACCTGATTGCCAATGGTAACTGTACGATAAGTCACATCATTGTATTCTAAAGTTCCTTCAACCCAATTCAAAATCTGTGCACCTTCATCATGGCCTTCACCCGCAGGAATATCCTCAAGAGTACGTGCCTGCAGTGCATTCGTACCCTCAAATACGATACTCAATGTTCCAGAACTCACTGAGTGTTCTAATGTGTACTCGCCGTCCACATTTGTAACATCAGAATCAATTTCAGTGGAGCCGTCAAATAGTTTCACCTCAACGCCCACAATCGGTTCATTGATATCAAAAGTGGCATCAGGATTCAGGTTTACGTTTTCCGTTTGGAATCTGCCCGTAACCTCGAAGGTTGGAGTGTCAGTTTGTGCATAAGCTCCAATATTAACATAGCCCTCCTGCCAGAATATAGGGTTACCGTACAAGTCGACCTCGGGATATGCAGGGATATCAGCAAAAATACCCACACCTGC
>SLAU01000150.1 GCA_007126675.1 Balneolaceae bacterium | reverse complement strand
GAAAATATTACTTCTAAATCATTTGAATATTCTTCGAATGAATCTTGACTACAAGAGGTGATGAAGGCAAAAATGAGTAATAGTATAGATAACTGTTTCATAAGATGATTTTTATTTAATAAGCAGAAATATATATCAATCAAATCATCTTTACAAAATTTGGGATTGATTCTTCTCAGAATTAAATAAATGGTAATTATTTAGAAATGCATTTTATGCTGCAAATCAGGAACCGGAGGCCTCAGTAAGCTGATTGTCCGACTTAACACTCAGTGCAGTTGCTGTAACTAAAATTAACACTACACCAATAATTTGCAGGCCACCCAGGGTTTCACTTAAGATAAAAACACCGAATAAGGATGCGGTGACCGGCTCAACCATTGCCACAATAGAAGCGATAGCCGGTGCTGTATGATTAAGTCCAACGATATAAAAAATGAATGATAATCCTGCCCCAATCACACCTAATAATAGAAACAGCGGCCAGCTTGATGATGTAAGAACTTCAGCCGCCTGAACGCTATCACCAAGGAAAAACAGTATGATAGAAAGTATTGCAAATGCTATCACTAAAATTGCCTGCGGGCTGCCGTGTGGTGCTGCATATTTAAAACCAAAAATAAATATTGCATAAGACAAGCCGGCAAGAAGCCCGGTAATAATTGCAAATAGTGTTATATCTTCCGATCCAACATCATGGATCTCGGTCAGCAACACAACGCCAACCAAGACTATTACAATTGCTATCCATTTTTTTAGTGTAGGTTTTTCGAGCTTTAGTATGAAAGACACAAGGTAAACAAATACCGGAGCACAGTACATCAGCGTAGCAGCAACTGCAACACTGCCCTCAGCAATACTCACGAAATAAAATGCGAAGTTACCGGCTACGCCCAGTCCGGCGATCACTGACCAGAACCATAACCACGGATTATTTAATCCACTGTTACGCCGACGCAGCGCAAGCCATACAAATACGAACAAAAAACCAATCGCACCTCTGTAAAACGACACCATTACCGGATCCCATCCATCATCTGTAAGAATGCCGCCGATCCCTCCTGATAATCCCCAGAACAGAGCGGCAATTGCCACGAATGCCGTACTAAAATTCTTCATTTACCTCCGGCTTAAATGATGAGAAACAGATACTCTTTTTGACTAACAGCCGCCAACTGATTTTAGTTGCCGGCTGATGAAGATAAAATTAACGTCAGTTCGAAATAAGATTTAGGTAAAACAGTCTTAGATTGATCTCAAAAGACGATTG
This sequence comes from Balneolaceae bacterium, assembly GCA_007126675.1. GTDB lineage: Bacteria > Bacteroidota > Rhodothermia > Balneolales > Balneolaceae > SLAU01. The sequence goes on along the minus strand of SLAU01000150.1, from coordinate 3,920 downwards.
GTATTTATTACATAATAAATTTCGTCATGCCACGCCTTGGCGTGGCATCTCCTGCCTATATTAACGGCTGGAGATCCCGGACCTGCCCATCGAAGCCTTTGGCGTAGTTGGGCCTGTCCTCCATAGCCTTGGCGAAGGAGGGTATTCGCTAACGCTGCGTCCGGGATGACGCCCTTTTTATGAATAACGTCACTTTTATTCCAATGAATTTATATCGCCACGCAAGGGATCCCCAGGGGAAACTCAGCTTAAATTAAATTTGGCGTCCTTTTCACTTTTATCTGAATAGATACACACAATTACCGGTTGCAGTCTGTGACTTTGCCGGAATGTTCAGATAAGTGATTCGGAAAGGTTATGCCTCTGCTGCCAGTGTCTCTTCTATTACACGCTTTTGAATATCTTGTGGCACAGGACCGTAATCGTGGAACTCACGGGTGTAAGTTGCACTTCCCTGTGTCATCGATTTGAGGCGTGTTGTGTACCGATCTAATTCCTGTAGCGGAACAATTGCTTTAATTTTCTGGATTGAACCTTCTGAATCCATACCCAGGATCTGTCCGCGTCGGGAACTCAGATCACTCATAACATCTCCCATGTACACGGCAGGCAGCGTCACTTCAATTTCATAGAGTGGTTCAAGAAGCTGCGGTGATGCCCTCATAAATCCATCCCGGAAGGCCATAAGTGCGGCGGTTTTAAACGCTGCTTCGTTCGAATCAACAGAGTGCATTGAACCGTCATACACCGAAACGCGAACATCACGCACGCGGCATCCGCTCATAGGACCGTTCTGCATCTTATCCATAATTCCTTTCAGAATGGCGGGCATGAATCGGTTATCAATCACACCGCCCACGATACACCATTGAAACACAAGTTTACCGCCCCATTCCAAATCTATCTCATCTACATTACGCACGTTCAAATCATCGCGCTGTGGGATACCTTCGTACCAGGGTTCAATACTCATATAAACTTCTGCGAACTGTCCAGCACCGCCGCTCTGTTTTTTGTGCTTGTAATGAGCTTCAGTCCGTTTGGTGATGGTTTCACGATAGGGAATTCGCGGTGTGATAAATTCCACATCCAGTTTAAAGCGATCAGTTAGCTGATGAAGAATAATGTTCAGATGTTCTTCGCCCAGGCCGTGCAAAATGGTTTGACCCAGTTCCTGGCTGTGCTCAACCTGAAGTGAGGGATCTTCTTTCTCGATCTGATGCAATGCAGTACTGAGTTTATCCTCCTCTCCCTCCTTTTTGAGTTGCAAACCTGTTCGGATCGTTGGTGCCGGATATTCAATCGGTTCAAACTGAACACCGTTACTGCTGGCTGCAAATGTTGCACCGGAAACGCCACTCTTCAGTTTTACCGCCACACCGATATCACCGGCACTCACCCGGTTGGTTTCAATTCGTTTACTTCCCTGTGGTATAAAGAGAGAGCCAAGACGTACCGAGTCGCTGGTTTGTTTATTTTCAAGGTCCATTCCCGGCTGAACTTCGCCAGACATTACCTTGAAATAAGCAAGGTCACCCACGTGTGCTTCCGAAACTGACCGGAACACAAAAAGCGATGGATCACCATCCTCTTTGATATTGTAGGTATTGCCATCAGACAGAGGGATTTGACGTTCTTTGGGATCGGGTGTAGTGTTTGCAATGAAACCCATTATTCTGCCGCTTCCCATATTTCGTTCGGCTGAGCAGCAAAAAAGCGGGAAAATATCACGGTTGATCATACCGTTGCGAAGACCATCACGCATCTGGTACTCATCCAGTTCACCATGTTCAAAATAAAGATCTAAGAGTGTTTCATCATTTTCGGCCACAGTTTCTACCAGCTCGTTGTGCAGCAGTTCTGCCTTGGCTTTTAGTGAATCAGGGATTGGAAGTTTATCCGGCCGCCCGCCATCGGAAGGGAATTCGTACATGGTCATTTTCAGTACATCAACAATTGCATGGAAATCTTCCCCTTCGCTGTAAGGAAATTGGACAACAACCACGCCGCGGCCAAATCGTTCTTTGGCCATCTCAACGGTATTATCAAAATTGGATTGTTCGCCGTCCAGCTTATTTACAACCAGGAATGATGGCAGGTTTTGTCTTTCGGCAGCTTTCCAAAATGCTTCGGTTCCTATCTCTACGCCATGTTCACTATTCAGTACAAAAAGTGCGGAGTCGGCTACATGAAGGGCATCGGAAACATCACCCCAAAAATCGGGAGTTCCCGGTGTATCCAATAAATTGATTTTGGTGCCGCGCCAGTCAAGATTCAGAACCGATCCATAAACCGACTTTTCTTTCTCTTTTTCAATAGTATGAAAATCAGAAACCGTATTTTTTGAATTGATTGATCCCCTTTTATGCGTAGTTCCGGATTCAAAAATCATTGTTTCTGCTAGCGTTGTTTTGCCTGCACCAGAGTGGCCAAGCAGAGCAATGTTCCTGATCTTTCCCGTTGAATATATCTTCATAATCCGCTCCTAAAAATTTTATTAACCGGCCGCCGGAGACTGTTCAAAATCATACGGCTAAGCCTGTATGTTCTTTACCGATTAATTTAAGAGGTGGTATGATTAAATCAAATAAAATCGACAAAGAACTATAGTTTTCACTGGTTTCAATTGAAAATAAATGTTAATCAGTCAGGCTGCCGGTTCCCGTACCGGCGTACCGCAGAGTAACATGATGTAAGAAGCCGGTACAGCTTATTCTCTTTTTTTCAAAAACCGTTTCAAAATCGGTTTGTAACTTTCAATGCGGCGGTCTCTGAAGAATGGCCAAATCTGACGCTGCTTTTCAATTTTAGTGAGATCAATTTCTGCGGTAATGATCTCTTCGCCGCTTCCTGCTTCGGCCAGTATTTGTCCAAACGGGCCAGCCACAAACGAACCTCCCCAAAACTTTGAACCGTTTTCATTTCCTGTGCGGTTGATGCTCGCCACAAAACAGCCGTTCGCAATGGCATGGCTTCGCTGAATGGTTTTCCAGGCATCATGAAACTCCTTTTTTTCATCCTCATCTTCATCGGGCAGAGTTGCAATTGCAGTGGGATAAACCAGGAGGTCTGCTCCTTTCATAGCTGTAATACGTGCGGCTTCCGGAAACCACTGGTCCCAGCAGATCAGGGTTCCGATTTTACCATATCTGGTTTCAAAAACTTTATAACCCTCATCGCCCGGAGTAAAATAAAATTTCTCATAAAAGCCGGGATCATCAGGAATATGCATTTTGCGATAGGTACCCAACAGTGAGCCGTCCGCATCGATTACTGCCATTGAATTGTAATAGATGCCCGGTGCTTCCTTCTCAAACAGCGGAGCAAGAATAACCACATTCAGTTTTTTGGCAAGATTACAGAGCTGATTGGTGAACGGCCCGGGAATGGTTTGAGCCAGATCAAAAAAGCGGGCGTCCATTTCTCTGCAAAAATAGAGGGTGTTTGACAATTCCTGCAGACATATAATCTGACCGCCCTGCTCTGCCGCCTGCTTAATCAGTTTATATATTTTGGTTTCATTCGCTTCGGTGCCTTCCTTTGCAGATGTTTGTATCAGAGATATTTTGATAGATTTCATTCTCTGAAATTACAAAAATTTCCGAAGGTGATTGCGGTTTGTGATGACATGATTTTGCACAAGGATGAATTGAAAAATGTTGATTGATGAATGTTGAATTGGTTCGGGGTTTGTTGCTTCCGTAAGTAAATGTTCAATAAATTTTTTATTGAACCACATTATTGAACATTATGCCGCAAAATCGCAGTCAGAAATGTTAAAAAAAGCGTAGTTGCTGTATTTATTGAAATGAAGTAAGTTCATCAAGAATATGTTGAACTAAACCGCTTCGCGGTAGGCCTTTCTTTTTAGAGATCCATATCGGTAACAAATTTTGCGGGAGTAAAGTAGATTGTTTCTT
>SLAU01000105.1 GCA_007126675.1 Balneolaceae bacterium | reverse complement strand
ACTTTAATTACGTTACCTTATGTAAAGGATGCTTAATAGATTCTTAAAACTATAAAGTTATTGGAAACCTTCAAGCAGCACTTCAAATCGGATCGGTCAAATCAAAATCAGCCCGGAAGTAGAGGTCATTGTACAGGTACAAACTGTAACTGAATGTTGAGTGGTCTTCACTGAGCTCCATAACCCAAATGTGGCTTTCAAGGCCATCCCGCATAGCAATGGTTTCACTGTCGGCCGGGAAAAATTGAATGAGTTCAGAACCGCGCCCATCATTCCAACCGCCATAATTTGTCAGCTCCTCCGGTGTTCCGTCCGGATACCGGTGGTCATGCTTAAAAAGGATGCTGTTATGGCTGAGAGTCAATTTCCATGTGCGTGATTTATCTTCACCTACATGAAACGGGATGTTTATATAATCATCCCCACAATCATTAAAATGGGCTTTAAGCTGTCCCTCAAACCCATCGGGAGGCGTGGGTGGATATACCACCTCACCATAATAGCTATGGTCGCAAAGCTCTTTCAAGTTTTCAAAAAATTTGTGAGTATCCGTTGTGGCTGAATGATGAACCAAAAGGCTTAGAAAAAGAGATAAAAGAAATGAGAATTGAAATCGGGTTTTCATTTAGAGATATATTTGTTTGGCCTGATTATATCCGGGAAATTACGAAATATGAATGTCAGTATAGAAATGCAGATTAATCCCAGAGATGCCCGTATTTATCCCACCACGTTTTTACGATCGGTATGTTTTCTTTGTTTGATTCTTTGGTCAACACAGTTCCTTTCAGCTTAATATATTCGCCATCAGTTTTTTCGGTAATCAAAGAATCCTGAGACGCCAGTTGCAGAGCGTATAATGAAAGCATCACAACGTATTCATCATCACTTTGCAATTGTTCTATTAAATAGGGAATGGCGGGTTTTCCGATACTGCCAAGCTCTTCAGCGGCAGTAAACCAGGTATAACCATGGCCGTACGTTTCAGTATAATCTCGATCCGGCAGCTTATTGATGTAGTATTCAATTTTTTCAGCTTTAGATAATGTATCAGGCTGTTCTGCATGATCGTTTATAGATACTTCTGATTCATCCGGGCTATCATTATCAGCTTCTGCTTCTGATTCTGACTTTTGATTTGTACAGGAAATGCCTGATGCAAGTAGCACACACAAAAAAAGGCGTTTATAAGCTTTAAACGAAGAAATTTTCATGTGGGAGTAAAATATTGAGCGGATTTGTTATTATAGTTGATAAGTGGCTGATTTCAACTAATCTAACGTTAGTTTAAGATAAGAATTTGGAAAAGCAGCCTTTAATTGAAGAAGATGACAATCGATTGAAATAAAACAATAAATTTCGTCATGCCACGCCATGGCGTGGTATCTCCTGCCTATATCAACGGCTGTAGATCCCGGATCTTCGCTAACGCTTCGTCCGGGATGACGCCCTTACTGAACATATTCATTTTAATTCCAAAAATTTTATACCGAACACAGATTAATCTATCAAATATGGAATACTCAAAATACGGATTATTGTTTTTGGTTTTTTTCGCGCTGACTGTTTTTGGCGGCTGTACGGATGATGTGGCTACAGAAGAGATAATTTCGGAAAAAGAAATTGCGGAAGGTGAAGTTTTACAATCAGGCCTGGCAAGCTGGTATGGCCCGGGTTTTCATGGACGTTTGACATCAAGCAGAGATCGTTATGATCAATATGAGATGACGGCTGCACATCGTACGCTGCCGTTTAATACAATTGTGGAAGTGGTTAACACTAAAAATGATAAATCCGTGGAAGTGCGAATTAACGATCGCGGGCCGTATGCAAGAAACCGGATCATTGATCTGTCGAAAGCTGCCGCCGAAGAAATCGGAATGCTTGACAGCGGTTTGGCTGAGGTTGAACTGGTTTTAGTAGAGGCGGGAGGAACCATTCCGGAAGACCTGAACAGGGCAACATATACTATCCAGATAGGTGAGTATAATCGATTAGACCCTGCTGAAAGATTTGTGGAGTCGGTTGGAGATGGCGTCCGAATTGAACATAGAATTCCGCAGGGTTCGGAACGCATCGTGTATATGATTTACTACGGTAATTACAACAGCCTCAGCGCAGCACGCGAGGATCTTGAGAATCTTCGGGAAAGGGGTATTGACGGATTGGTAAGACAGGTTGATTGATTATTCAATTATTTTTCCGCTCCGTTTGTGAGTAACTGATCCAGGCGATCTGCAATTTGGTCTTCTTTGATCTGCCTCTGATATATTTCCGGCTCAGCTACCCTTTCCTCGCAGTCTTTAATCGGACAGCGTTCGCAGGTGCGGTTAACCACCGATCTTGTAACCGACTCATCATCCCAAAACCTGACTTTACGTTTGAAACGCTGGTCCATCAAAAAACCAAGAGTTACACAGGAGTTAACTCCCGGGCTAAGCCTGAGCGGACGAGCGGCGGATATACAGAAATACTCAATATCCGTATTATGAAATTTTGACCGCTGCACACCCATATGAATTTCTTTCGATTCGTCTTCATCCGCAAAACTGTTGAGCAGCCTCAGTGTTATCCAGCGTCTGCAATAATGTTCATCGAACCCGATTCCGTGTGTAGAGTGCAGCTTGGAGAAGTGCAGTTCTTTAGTAAGGCGAAACCTGCCGCTTGCTGTGTGATGGTTGAACCGGAGGAAGTAAAACTGGCCCAATTGCAATTTTTCGGACATCATTTGGGTAATGCGATGAAATAACATCTCCGGTGTAACCCGGTATTTTTCGATCAGATCTTCCAGTGCATCAAAGCTCCACTCTTCTGATTCAAACCATTTTGCAAGATCACCGGCAATCTCATCCTGTTCCATCAATATGGCACCGGCAAAATAGGAGGCATGGATATGATCCAGAAGCTGATCAAAGGTGGCGTCTTTCAGATATGATGAACTGGGTACCCGTTCTTTTAAATTGAGTGCTTCATATCCGAGCTCACGGCAAAGTGCAAACAATTGCTGCGGCTCGGTGAGTTCATGGTTGATATACAAACGACCGGGCTTTTGCGGCAGGTAAAGTGACCTGAAATGACTCAGTTCCGGGGAATTTTCCGGCATCTGATCGTGAATTTCATACCCGTATTCCTCTTCCATCAAAACTTTTACATTCTCATATGTCAGCCGCTCTCCCTTCAAATTATAGCGGTTTCTGAAATCCGTTGCTTTTTGCTCAATATCCGGAAAGTAATTGTTATGCATTTCCTGGTATGACCGAAGCGCACCTAACAGCAGGTTTTCAACACTGAGGTCATAGGTTCGTGCAATCTTGATGATAGTATCAATCAGTGCGGCAAAACGGGTAGGCGCATTGGTCATAAATTCCATCAGGTCAGATTTACTGAAGCCGAACAGATCGAAAGGAATTTCCTCCATTATACTGGTACTCAGCAGTTCCGATAGTGGCATAAGCTGTTTGTCGAGCTGCAGCGAAACCAATTCATCGTAAGGCGTACCAAGCGCTTCGGCCAGCGACATAATTTTATCTGCTTTCGGATACTTTTTCCCCTTCTCAATTTCATTGATATAGGAGATGGAAATTCCGCTTCGCTCAGACAATTCCTTGAGTGACAAACCGTGCTGCTGCCGCAGCCAGCTTATCTTCAATCCAAGCACAAGATTAAGGTTTTCTTTATTAATACTCATTAATATTTCATTGATTTTCATTTTCGCCGGCTGCGTAAAATAGACAAAAATGCCGCTTATTAAAATCAAAACGCACTTTTTGTCAGTGAAAAAACAGACTATTAGCGAAAATAGTTATTTAGCGAAATTTCGCTTGCATTTTAATTTATGCTGGAATAAATTGGTCTCAGATTCTAAAACAGTATGCTTAAATGATGGGAGTGATTGATTATGATTGAAGAGAAAGAACACACAATGGTAATGCCGGCTAATACAACAGATGTCGGCCATCAAGTAGAGTTTAATACCAATGCATGGACGGATCGCAGCAGGCAAATATTTACCGATCCTGTAATTAAGTTGATCTCGGATCTTCATCAAAAGAAAAATGAGGAGCGGATTCAGCTTCTGGAAAATCGTAAACTACGTCAAATGGCTTTTGATGCGGGTCAGCTTCCCGATTACGAACCCCGCGACAGCCATGCCGTTACCGGAAACTGGAGAGTAGCCAAAATGCCCGATGACCTGCTCCGGCGCCGCGTCGAAATTACAGGACCGGTCAACTCAGCCAAGATGGTCATTAACATGCTCAGCCGGAATGATATGGGAGACCGTGCTGATATGGCCATGCTCGATTTTGAAGACTCCATGAAACCTGATTGGGTAAATGTCATTGATGGATATCATAACGTAATCGGCGCTGCAGACAACAGTCTGAGGTTTGAAAAGGGAGATAAAGTTTATGAAATAGATCCGGACGATAAGGCCGGAGTAATGGTGCGGGTAAGAGGTTTGCATCTGGCCGAAAACAATATATTTGTAAAAGGAGAACCTGCATCAGCGGCAATTGTTGATTTGGCAGTCACATTCTACCACACTGCTAAACTATTTATTGAACAGGGTAAAACTCCAAAATACTACATCCCGAAATGTGAGCACTTTACCGAGGCCCGATGGTGGAATAATCTTTTTAAACTGGTGCAGCAATTATGTGGTTTTCCGTCGGGCACTCTGCGTGCTACGTTTTTGATTGAAACACTAACGGCTGCCTTTCAGATCGAAGAGATCTTATACGAAATTCGTGAACATGCCGCCGGATTAAATACCGGCCGCTGGGATAAAATATTCAGCGATATTAAGGTTTTAAAAGCCCATCCGGATCGCATTATGGCCGACCGCGCCACCATCACCATGCAGAAATACTGGATGGAAAACTATGCCAAACGTATTGTAAAAATTTGCCATAAGAGAGGTGCATTTGCAATGGGCGGGATGTCTGCATTTACTCCCGGGAAAACAGATGATTTAAGGAAGAAGCAAACTCAAAAAGTAGCAGAAGATAAAGCATGGGAGTCAGCTTTAGGGCATGATGGGTGCTGGGTGTCTCATCCCTATTTCATCGGCGTGGCCCTGAAACAATTTATAAGTGAAAACCAGCTCGATCTTATACCGGATTTTGAAACCTATCCTGACTTAATTCCATCATCCGAAGGCCCAAAAACACTCGACGGGCTTCGCACCAATGT
>SLAU01000016.1 GCA_007126675.1 Balneolaceae bacterium | reverse complement strand
TGGCCGGCGGGGTAACAACGATAAACCTGATGCATGGCTCTGCAAATGTGATTGGAGGCCGGAATGTGACACTGAAACTCCGGTATGGTGCCAATCAGCAGGAGATGATATTTGATGAAGCACCCCAAACTGTGAAATTTGCATTGGGTGAAAATCCCATGCGCGTACATGGCGAGGAAGCGGGCATTCAGCCACTAACCCGTATGGGTGTTGAATCGGTGATACGCGAACATTTTGATGCAGCTTTGGATTACCGGAAAAACAGAGAAGCCTATCTCGCTAAAAAAGAAGAATATGAAAGTACGGGTGAGGGAGTGCCGCCGGTGCCGGTAGCCAAAAATCTGCGAATGGAAGTATTGGCTGATATAATTGAAGGTAACATTATTGTTCATGCGCATTCGTACAGGTCGGACGAAATACTGATGCTTGCCCGTGTGTTTAAAGAGTACGGCATTACAGGCTACACCTTTCAGCATGCTAATGAAGCTTTTAAGGTAGCGCCCGAACTGGCTGAGTATGGAGCACATGCCTCTATTTTTGCCGATTGGTGGTCATTCAAATTTGAAGTGTATTACAGCACAGCCTACAGCCCTGTAATTCTGACTGAGAATGGAGTTAAAACAAGTATCCATTCAGACAGCAATGCATTTATCCGGCATTTAAATCTCGAGGCTGCCAAAGCACTGCGGTATGGAGAAATGTCGAAAAATGATGCACTCAGAATGATCACATACAATCCGGCTGTGCAGCTTGGGATTGATGATTATGTGGGTTCCATTGAAGTGGGAAAACAGGCGGACATTGGAATTTGGAGCACACATCCGCTCAGTATCTACGCGATCAACGAGAAAACTTTGATTGACGGTGTGGTCTATTTTGACCGTGATGAAGATGAGGATGATATGAGGCTTGACCGCGCAGTAAATCCTACTCAGAGTTATGAGGATACTGCAGCTATTATGTATGAAACATACAGCGGAAGAAACCATGATGCATGTATCCAGGAGATGTACTTTTTGTTCGACACAGAGGAAAACCGTCAGGCGCATCACCATCAATTTCATAATCACTAATTGTTATGCTGAAAAAAATCTCACCGATAACACTTTTAATCCTGGCAATTCATTTTTCAGCCTTTGCACAAATTGTTGAAAAGCCCGGCATTGGCAATTTTGCAATCACCAATGCAACCATACATACCATCACAGACGGGACAATTGAAGATGGCGTATTGCTGATTGAAGATCATAAGATCACGCTGGTCGGAAAAAACGTACGAATTCCTGATACCTATAAAGTGATAGACGGCACCGGAAAGCATGTATATCCGGGATTTATCGATTCCAAAACAAGACTTGGATTACATGAAATCAGCTCTATATCACTGACTGTTGATCACAATGAAATCGGGGATTTTAATCCTCATATGCTCGCTTTCACTGCAATCAACCCTCACTCAGCATCCATTCCGGTTACAAGGGTTGATGGTATAACAACGGTACTTTCGCTGCCAACCTCAGGTGTTATTTCCGGTAAGGCAGTTCTTATCGATTTATGGGGATACTCTCCGGAACAGATGGCTGTGAAAAAATCAGCGGGGCTGCATCTGGAATGGCCAAGCACAATGCGGGGAGGCTTTTGGGATTCAAGAACAGATCAGCAGGTTCAGGAACAGTACCGCGAAAGAATGAAAAAACTGAATGACTTTTGGTCAAAAGCTGAGTTTTATCACAGGATGATGACGGAGTATGAAAACAATCCTGAAGATAAAATCAGGCCTGATAAACACTTAAAATATGAAGCGATGAGGGAGGTATTTCGCGGTGAAATCCCGGTTGTAATTTCGGTAGATCGCGAAAGGGATATCAAAAATGCACTTGAGTGGTCTAAAGAGAAAGACAATATAGATTTCATATTTGCCGGAGTAAGCGAAGGATGGAGGCTTGCCGATGAAATTGCGGAGGCCGGCATTCCGGTAATCGTCAATACACTGTACACTCCTACTCGGCCTTATGATAACTATCAAAGGCCATATCAAAACCCGGGACTGCTTGCGGAAGCCGGTGTTATGGTTGTGATCGGGACCAATGAAGTTGAAAATGTTCGCAATGCTCATTGGCATGCCGGTTTCGCAGCTTCTTACGGACTTGGCAGGGAGGAAGCTCTAAAAGCACTTACAATAAATGCAGCCCGTATGTGGGGAGTAGATGACAGGCTGGGCAGCCTTGAACCGGGAAAACAAGCGAACCTGATAATTACAACCGGCGATCCGTTTGAGCCGGCTACGCAAATTGAACAGGTTTTTATCAACGGTTATAAAATTCCGATGGTCAGCAGGCAAAATCAGCTCTACAAACAATTTATTGACCGGGATGCGGTAAATCAATAAACCCGAAAACGCTGATCTGTCAGAGATTTACAAATTAGAACATTCATTTATCTGCACATTTTGCGATATTCCAACCGAAATTTGAAATCAAAGATTGTTGGAGAAAATTGTGAAAGAGTCTATCAGAATTGCGTCCGGACAGGGCTTTTGGGGTGATCTGCCTGATGCCCCAATTAAACAGGCAAAAAAAGGGGAAATTGATTACCTGGTTATGGATTACCTCGCCGAGGTAACGATGTCTATCATGCAAAAACAAAGAATGAGAAATCCGGAGTATGGCTATGCCCGTGATTTTGTCGGGGTTGTTGATGAAATACTTGATGAGATCTCAAACAAAGGAGTGAAAGTGATTTCGAATGCAGGAGGTGTAAATCCAAGAGCCTGTAAAGAAGTACTTTTGAATATTGCGAGGGAAAAAGGCTATAAAGGTTTAAAAATTGCCGTAGTTGATGGTGATGATATTCTGCCAAATCTTGACGAACTAATTGCAGAAGGTCATCTGCTAAAAAACATGGAAACCGGAGAGCCTATTTCATCCGTGAAAGATGAACTATTAAGTGCCAATGTGTATTTCGGGTGTCGGCCCATTGTGGAAGCACTTCAAAAAGGAGCCGATATTGTAATTACCGGTAGAGTTACCGATACAGGTTTAACACTGGCACCGATGATTTACGAATTTGGCTGGGAGTATGATGATTTTGATAAGATGTCGGCCGGAACAATTGCGGGACATATTATTGAGTGCGGCGGACAGGTATCGGGTGGTAATTTTACAGATTGGGAAAAAGTTGAAGATTTTACTGATCTTGGATTCCCGATTATTGAAGCATATCCCGATGCCTCGTTTTACGTGACCAAGCATGAGGGCACCGGCGGACTGGTATCAGAAATGACGGTTAAAGAGCAGCTTCTCTATGAAATAGGTAACCCTGAAGAATATATAACACCGGATTGCATCGCTGATTTTTCAAGCATTCAACTTGAAGAAGCCGGTAAAGACAGGGTCCGCGTTTTTGGAATAAAAGGAAAAGCAGACACACCAACTTATAAAGTTTCAGCCAGTTATAATGACGGATTCAAACTATCATCCACATTGGTATATTGCTGGCCCGATGCAGTTAAAAAAGCTCAAAAAGCAGGGGAAATTTTAAAAAACAGAGCCGACAGTCTTGGCCTGGAGTTTGCTGATTATAATGTTGAATTGGTGGGTCTGAATGCATGCAATGAAGATCCGTCAATACCGGAAAAAGAACTGGATGAACTCAACGAAGTACAGATGAGAGTTTCAGTGCACGGATACAAAAGAAATGATATTAACAGATTTGGAAAAGAGATTGCTCCGTTAATATTAACCGGCCCGAGCGGTGTTACCGGGTTTGCCGGCGGCAGGCCCAAAGCCAGCGAAGTGGTTGCTTACTGGCCTGCATTACTCGATAAAAAAGCCGCAACTCCGGTAGTAGATGTCTTTGAAGTTTAATCGAATTAAATGAGGAAGGTGTTTAATTAGTTCAGTAACTTCCCCATAATGATAACGGCTTGCTAAGAGACAAAATTTAAAACCTGACAACAATATGGTAATTGGAATTATAGGTGCAGGACTTGCCGGTCTGACTGCCGGGCGCCTGCTTGCAAAGAGCGGACATGAAGTTACAATCATCGAAAAGAGCAAAGGATATGGCGGCAGAATGGCAACTCGGTATGCCGGTAAAGACCTTAATACCAAACTGGATCACGGTTTAAGCTATTTTGAGGCTAAATCTCCGGAATTTCAAAGTTTTGTAGTTGAACTGCTTGACCAGGGACTGGTTAAAAGGTGGGGCGATAAAATTTCCTTTTATGATGGTGAAAATTTATATGCGAAAAGTCCGAACCTTGAAAACAATGTCTCATTTGCCGCAACAAAGGGTATGAACTCAATAGGTAAATATTTAAGCCGGTGGGTGGATGTTAAAACCGAAACACTTGCCGGGGGATTAACACATATCGGCCCAAACAGGAGTAGGAAAAGGTCATGGATGATAAATCTGACTGCCTCTAACACCTTCGAGGCGGATGCAGTAATTCTTGCACTTCCTGCGCCGCAGGCGTACGGTATCTTACAAACAGCTACCGATGAAGTACAGGCATTAAAAATAATCAGAGAAATTGATGAAGTCGCTTACTCACCCTGCTACTCGCTGATGTTAGGCTACGGAGATAAAGAGATACCGGAGTGGGAGGGAATCCAATGCCAGAACAGCCCGATACAATTTATCTCAAATGAAGGTTCTAAAAAGGCCTCAAAGCAGGAATGCTCTCTGGTGGTTCAGGCTACTCCCGGGTATACACGATCTGTATATAAACAAAAAGAAGAAGTTATTACCAAACAGTTGCTCGATCATCTGTCTTCAATTGCAGGAAGCTGGAGTGCTGCACCGGAATGGTCGCAGTTACATTACTGGCGATACAGCCGTGCTGAAAAAATTCTGGGCCGATCCTTTATGGAACTTGATTTTGAAGATGCACCATTAGCGCTTATCGGTGATTACTTTCAAGGCAACACGGTAGATGATGCATACAGATCTGGTTACCTGCTTGCCAAAGAATGGATCAATAAATACAGCGACTGAGTAATTGAATGAAATTCAGTTAATTAAAGTTGTGATATCTCATTACACACAACCAGGCAAGAATTGAGTCCTCTCCGAAAACTTAACGCTTATATAAAGAAGTACAAGGCGGCATTTATTGCCGGTGCTCTGTTTCTTACTGCGTCAAATTTCTTCCTGATCTGGATTCCCGTACTCATCCGGCAAACGATGGATGAAGTTGAGAAACTGGGAGA
>SLAU01000136.1 GCA_007126675.1 Balneolaceae bacterium | reverse complement strand
ACATCCTCGGGGGTAGAGGCTACGATCTGATCGGATGGCACCACCCAAAATGCAATTCCTTCATTGCGCCTTGCATAAGTATCGCGTGCGTTTTGCAGCGCCATTTCGGCATCCGGTGCATGCACACTGCCTGCGTGCTCAAACGGTTTGCCGTCTTTGGGCTGATAAAATACTTCCCATAGCGGCCATTCGGTATTATCTGTAGAATTGGTTGACATGATTGATTTTTTGTACTGATTAATGGCAGAATTCAGGAGTCAGAATTCAGAAGAAAAATCTCCTGAATTCTGACTCTTGCCTCCTGACCCTACGACGCTTTTTCTTGTCTCAGTTTTTTCTTCCTTGCATACTCCATAGCGGCCTCGCGTACCCATTCACCATTTTCATATGCTTGCTTTCGTGCTTTCATGCGTTCACGGTTCATCGGCCCGTCGCCTTTTACCACGCTCCAAAATTCATCCCAGGGGATATCACCAAATTCCCAATGACCGGTTTCTTCGTTGTATTCCAGGTCAGGATCTGGTAGTGTAACATTAATTGCTTTTGCTTCCATTACCGTACGATCAACAAAGTGCTGGCGCAGTTCATCATTGGTTTTGGTTTTCACTCCCCATTTGATGAGTTCTGCACTGTTCGGAGAATCAGAATCGTGTGGACCGAACATCATCAGTGTTGGCCACCACCAGCGATTAACGGCATCCTGCGCCATCCGCTGCTGTTCCGGTGTTCCGTTTGCCATTTTAGCCAGCATCTCATATCCCTGCTTCTTGTGGAAACTTTCTTCTTTGCAGATTCGGAGGTTTGCACGGGCATAGGGTCCATAGGATGATTTAGCCAGCATGGTTTGATTTACAATTGCCGCACCATCCACCAGCCAACCAATCACACAAATATCGGCATAGGAGAGTGTTGGATAATTGAAAATGCTTGAATACTTGGCATTACCGTAAATGTAATCCTCAATAAGCTCTTTTCTGGTTACTCCAAGAGTCTCAGTACCGCTGTACAGATAGAGACCGTGACCGGCTTCATCCTGAACTTTGGCAAGAAGTACCATCTTACGCTTCAAAGAAGGTGCCCGGGTGATCCAGTTGCCTTCGGGCAGCATACCCACTATTTCGGAATGAGCATGCTGGCTCATCATCCGTATCAGCTGTTTACGATAACGTTCGGGCATCCAGTCCTTAGGCTCGATGGTTTCGCCGTTATCAATTCGTTTTTGAAAATCATCAAGTTGCTTTTGAGTATCCATAAAAGCGCTTTTTTGAATTAGAGGTATTGCTTTTCCTTTATTCTCTAAACGTCAATATATGAATTTCAGTTCAAATAGAGAGAAGCTAATTTTGACTAAACCGGAGCTTACAGAAGAATATATCTTCTACTAATTTGAACCTTCAGGCTACGGATTTTTGATCTTGTATTTTTAGTTCTAAATGATTGTTTATCAAGTAGAAATGGCCCGCAACGTTATGTTGATGCTCATTAGTAATCTCTAATTCTTACAGGAAGTTTCTTAAGAGTCTTGACAATAAATCATTCTTTGTTTAGCGTTAATGCGCTATACCCTTAAAAATTCATCCATCAATCATGAATAATGCATCAATTCTTACGCTTGATCTGTTCACGAAAGTAAACGATGATTTTGAAAAAAGACAGTATCTGATTTTGTCTGAGTTACAAAAAATCTCATCAGAGTTTCAGTATTACAAAATATATCCGCATTTGAGTCAGCTCATTGAATTAAGAAAGACTTTACTGGAAATAATTGAGAGACTATCTGACCTGAGAAATAAATTTCCAAAGAGAATCGGGAAAATTGACTGGGTAAATCAAACCATAGAGCATGATGTAGTATTTATTGATGGTACCGATTTATCTGCTGTGGAGGATCTAATCAACTGGGCAGTGCCTGAATTAGAGAGGGTGATACATGAAGGTATATCTATTCATGAGTATGTGGAAAACGATCTTTCGATTGAGCATGTCGGAATTTTACCGAATTATAGAGATGAAGGTTATTTTTTTCTGCCGGACAATACCAGCAGAAGCTTAAATCTTTTCAGATTTGAACTATCCATTTTTCAGAGTGCGGAGGATCAGTTTCGATCATTAAAAACCAAATTCCTAAAAGCCGTTGAGCAGGGAAAAGCAAAAATATCTCCGGGAAGTATTAAGCTTGAATTGATCAGGGAAGAAAAAGATTTGCCGAATCCTGCTACTTATGCATTTGAAACTTCTTTAGATTTTCCATTCAACCAAACCATTTTGCCGGTTGCTAAAAGGAAACTGATGCAGACCATTCATAGTAAAGAGTAAACGGCAGCACTGACTGTGCTTTTCCGTCCCAAGGTTTTGGGATGTCAGCTTAAAAATCAACGCTGTTAGTTCAGTAGGTGCTGACAGGTTGCTTGCAACATTTCATGTTTGACTGAATACTAGTTTTACTGCTCACTATCTTCGGTTAACTACAGCAAGGGTGCAACGTGAAATACACACCAATTTTCCATTATCCGTCTCAATCCGGATCTCCCATACCTGCGTCTGTTTTCCTCTGTGGATCGGTTTAGCAATACCGGTTACACTGCCACCAAAACGTACCGGCCTGATGTGATTAGCGTTTATCTCAAGTCCTACAGCCATTTTTGAATCATCATCGATATTGAGGTGTGCTCCGATAGAAGCGAGAGTTTCGGCCAAAGCAACAGAAGCACCGCCATGCAGAAGTCCAAACGGCTGGGTGGTATTTTCATTAACGGGCATGGAAGCTCGCATTTCACTTCGTGAGATCAGCTCAAAATCCATACCCAGGGCATGCCCCATGTTTTTTCTGTCGCTGCTCATCATCTGTTCAATTTTAGGCCTTATTGCTTCTTCAATTTTCATGATAAATCGATCTGTAGTTTTTATGGATTGCTAATGTGAGGTGTGGTCGGTTCATTAAAATTTTTCTGAAAGTATAAATTATTTGAGAACAAATTTTTAAAATTCCCTGCAAAGTGTAAATTAAGAGAGTAACAGTGTTAACCTGACTCTGTGAGTCAAAAAACCGCTTTTATTTCCATGAGTGAATCTAAACAAACACTACCTGACCTGATATATGAAGGTCTGAATAATTATCCTGCTGGAATTTTCTCATCCACCAAGCGAAACGGGGAATGGCACAAAACAACTATCGAAACATTTAAGTCCAAGGTCAGGGATTTTGCGATGGGACTATACGACCTGGGTGTGCGTCCCGGTGATAAAGTGGCAATGCATTCCGAAAATTCCACAGAGTGGGTCTTGTGCGATCTGGCCATTCTGTCATTAGGTGCGGTTAACGTACCGATCTACACCACGCAACCGGGTGACCAGATCAAGTATATACTGGAAAATTCAGATTCGGTGGTACACATCGTCTCTAACGATGAGCTGTTTGCCGACACCAAGCCTCTGATGAAAAGTGTGAAATCAGTAAAAGCGGTAATTACAATTCACGGCTCGAAGCACAAAAAACTTAAAACTTTTGATAGTGTACTTGAACGGGGTAATGCACTGAATGCGAAAGAGCCGGAACTATTTGACAAGCTGAAAAGTCAGATTAGTCCGGATGACCTGGCTACACTTATCTACACATCCGGCACCACCGGTATGCCGAAAGGAGTGATGCTCACTCATAACAATATTGCATCAAATGTGGTAGCCTCGCTCGAAAAGCTGCCTTTTGATGTAAAAGAATTTCACGGCCAGAATGTGCTTTCCTATCTGCCGCTTTCACATGTGTTTGAACGGATGATTGAGTATATGTACATGAGTATGGGCTGCCGGATCTACTATATTGAAGTAGTTGAAGAGATCCGGGACGACATGCAATATGTGCAGCCATTCTTTATGGCAACGGTTCCCCGGCTTCTTGAAAAAATTCACACAGGTGTAAAAGTAAAAGGGCAGGAACTGTCAGGCGCTAAGAAGAATCTCTATTATTGGGCTATCTATCGAACTGAGGAATATGATCCGGAGAATCCGCCTTCAGGAGTGGATGGCTTTAAGCACAAAATTGCTGATAAACTGATTTACAGTAAGATTCGCGAACTGTTTGGCGGCAACTTACGCGGAATGGTGAGCGGCGGTGCGGCACTATCGCCCGAGGTGTTCAAATTTATGAATGCGATTGGATTTATTTGCGTACAGGGATATGGCTTAACCGAAACCTCACCGGTTATTACAGTGCAAACTCCAAAAGATATGCGGATCGGCAGTTCAGGCAAAGTTCTCCGTAATGTTGAGGTGAAAATTGCGGATGACGGTGAAATCATGACTCGCGGCCCTCATGTGATGGAGGGTTACTACAAAAATGAAGAACAAACCAAAGAAGTTTTAACAGATGACGGATGGTTTAAAACCGGAGATATCGGCAAGATTGATGATGATGGGAATTTGTATATCACTGACCGAAAAAAATCGATGTTCAAATTATCAACCGGAAAATATGTCGCTCCGCAAAATGTAGAAAACCAGATTTCCGGATCAGGTTTTATCGAGCAGATTGTGGTGATTGGCTACCAGCGAAAATTTTGTTCAGCCCTGATCGTGCCTGCATACGATAACGTACTGAAGCGCCTGAAGCGAGATGGATATGAACCGAAGAAACCATACTCGAAAGATGAAAAAATCCGGGAGCTGATTCAGCAGGAGGTAGATAAAGCCAATAAAACCCTCTCACCCTGGGAGCAGGTTAAGAAGTTCGTATTACTTGAAGAACCTCTCACAATTGATAACGGTGAACTAACGCCAACTATGAAAGTAAAGCGGCCGGTTGTACTCGAGAAGTTTAAGGAGGAGATTGAAGGGATGTATGGTGAATAGGAGTCGTGAGTCTTGAGTATCAAGTAGCAAGTATTGAGAAGGGCACGAATAAAAAGTCCCCTCTTGAGAGGGGATTTAGGGGTGTGTTGATTATGGCACTGAGCCCTAAATGAACACACCCCTGAGTTCAGAAGCAGCGCGTTGCGCTCCTCTTCATCTCTGTCCCCTCTCAAGAGGGGACTTCTTTTAACCACAGCCAAACAAACAAATTCAGAATCAAAACCAGCACAAATTTTAAAAAACTCATGACACAAGACTCAGGACTCAAGACTAAAAAAATCCAAAACGTCCTCATTCTCGGCTCCGGGGTAATGGGCAGCCAAATTGCCGCGCACTGTGTGAATGCAGGATTGAAAGTGAAACTGCTCGATT
>SLAU01000134.1 GCA_007126675.1 Balneolaceae bacterium | reverse complement strand
TAGTTTTCTACTCAAACTACAGAGCCGCAGAAGGCCAAATACCGGATGTTGATCGAACAATGATCAAGTCGTATACATTGGCAGATTTTGGCGAAAATCCGGATAACGGCTGGCCATTGAAAACATTCGAGATTTCAATTACGGAAATCAATGCCGTATTAGGCATTGATGAAGCTGATAACTTATTGGGAGATCGATACCGGATTGACTGGGTTTTAGAACTTACTGATGGACGTTCTTTCTCAGCCGAAGAGATGAGCCCTGCAATTACCGGTGGATTTTTTAATTCACCAGGTGCCAGAAATGTAGATGTTGTAGCTCAGGTTCCTGAAAATATGTTTGTTGGGCCTTATGAGTTTACACAACTTGATGCGGGTGATTTTGGGTTGGTTTACAGTGATGCAACGTTTACTGCAGATCTGTCGATTGATCCAAATAATACACTTAATGGCCGTGTTTTCCAGGAAGAATACCTTGGAGCATTAGGTTTTAATGTTGGACCAAGAGATCAGCCGATGGTGCTTGCACTGGCTAATGACACTGACAACAATGTAGCAACCCTCTCCACTATTGTTGGATCGGGATTGGCTTGCTCAGCTTTAGGATTGTCTATAGGCCCTGAACGTGAAAATATCAGTCAGTTTGATATTGAAGATGATTCAGGTTTTACCTTCGGTATTACAGAGAATACTGAAGGAGACTGTGGTGGTGCACCATCACCTGTAAGTTTTGATGTAGTTAAAGCAAACTAAGTTTTAAGCTTTAGTTAGAATTAATCTATAAGCCACCCTCGATTACGAGGGTGGCTTTTTTTTTGGATAATATTCCAGGTTTTATATATTGGTTAGTAATAACCAAAGCTTCCGGTGCTATGAATTATAGCAGTAAGCATATAGTTGGAATTATATTATTAAGTATCCTCACCTTACAGTGCGATCTATTCCCAAAAGATCATCTTGAAAATCCTAATCAGATTTCAGACACTCAAGCTGACCCTGATCTCCTTTTGAACAATATTCAGATAGATTTCAAAGATGCATACAGATCTGCCGCTCATATAGGTGCTCTGAATACCCGTATGAAACCAATGTTCGGAGAGACGTTTGATCATGCTTTCATTCCACGAAATTTTAACGGTATCTATGAAACCTCTTACACAAAAGTATTAATTGATGCGAATCACCTTTTAGACATTGCAGAACAGAGAGGCATGTATTTTCATGCGGGAATGGCAAAAGTTTTAAAGGCCTATACGCTGATAATGATGGTTGATCTGTTTGGAGACCTTCCATATTCTGAGGCAATTATGGGCGGTAAAATTTTAAACCCATCACTTGATCCGGGTAAAGAGATTTATGAAGAGGCAATAGAACTACTGAAACAGGCAAAAGTTGACCTGGCAAACAGCAAAAGGACAGCGATGCCGCAAAACGCCCTCTATTTTTCCGGCCTTTCAAATGATGAAAAAGAGGACAGCTGGATACGTACAGCCAACACCATTTTGCTGAAAGCATATTTGAATATGGGGCATCTTCAGGAGATCAATGAACTGATTGCAGAAAACCGGTTCATTAATTCACCCGAGTTCGATTTCATATTCCGTTATTCAACCCAATCAACAAATCCCGATTCAAGACACCCCGACTTTGTGAATAACTACAGGGAATTCGCTTCGGAATTATTGGCGGTTAACTATATGAACATGTTAGTTAATAATAAGTCAGAACACTTTATCCGAGACCCGCGTACCCGGTATTATTTTTATAGAAAAAGGGTAATGGACATTTTTCCACACGATAATCCATGTTGGGAAATAGTTGGCCAACCACCGGCACATTTTGATGTAGGTGATCCCTGGTGTTTTATCGAAAACGGTGAAGGATATTATGGACGTGATTTTTTAAACCCGGATCATCCTCCAACTCATAGTGACATCTATACAACCTATGGAGTATACTCGGCAGGAGGTTTGTTTGACGCTGCCCAGGGTCTTATTCCTGATACAGATATGGGATACCAGGGTGCAGGTTTTGAGCCGATTCTGATGTCATCTTTTACACACTTTATGCTGGCTGAAGCAGCTTTAAAGCTGGGTACAGAAGGTGATAGCTGGAACTATCTTGAAACGGCAATACGGCAGTCGATGGAAACGGTAAGAGACTTTGGTGCTGATCAGGCCGAGGAATTGTTTGGTGAAATTACGGACGAACAAATTGAAGATTACGTTTCTGTTGTATATAATCGCTGGAACGATCCGGAATATGATAAAATCAGGGCAATATCGATGGAATATTATCTTGCTCTTTGGCCCAACGGATACGAAGCCTATAACATGATGAGACGAACCGGGCATCCCAACAGGCTGGACAACCTGCAACCCGCAGCCACAGCAAACCCCGGAAGCTGGTATTATTCGTTATACTACCCGGAAAATATGGTTAACAGAAATAAAAATGTGGATCAAAAAACCAGAGACGAGAGAGTGTTTTGGAACCAGGATGCCACACACAATTTTGATTTTTGATTTAGTATGCTTCTTGTTGTTTGCTCTTTTGCAATACAGGGGAAGATTAATATTAGAAGTGAGTTTTCAGTGGATACCTGCTGTGCGGTATAATAAAATAAGACTTCACTGAGTGCCGTCAGGCACGACCAATATTATAACCCGGTGATTCATCACCGGGGCTGAAACAATCGCTGATACGAAAGTACCGTTGGTACGATACATTTGGGTGCTCAGAGGAGGCGCTGATCAGGTTTGTGCCCGTCAACCATCGGGCAGTATGCAGTAGCTTTTATTCCTTCGAGTCCGATGGTTTCTTTTTGGAAATGCCTTTTTCCCGGAGATAAATCACCGGGTTAGCCCAAAGGGATGGCTTTGCCACAATATGCAACGTGCCGGAAGGCACTAAAGATGGGCTATTTGTTAGAAGCTAATTGTGTAAAGCTCAAACGATTTATCAAAGAATGACATTCGTCAATAAGTTCGTATTACTTCCTGTGGGAATATCCAGAGAAAACTAACACTTATTCCTGCAAAGGTATGGTTATAGAACAAGGCTTTATTGATCTGCCCGAATTTAGCTTACCTGTTCCTGTTCAAAATAAGTCCGGTAAGCCATAATTGCACCTGCTGGTATTGCCTGTTAAAATATTCACCGCTTCTTTGCAGCAGGTAATTATCGAACGGGTAATATCGGTTTGGGGTCCTTGTACGCTCAAAATAAAAATTGTAATAGGGGTCAGCTGAATTGTAAGAATATGACCAGCGAACACTATTCAGGCGAGAATCCACATACCAGGGCGGTCCAAATAAAATATACATCATACCCATATCTGTTTTCCAGCCTTCTTTAAAATTAGTAAAGTGTTTATTGGCTTGTTCAACACGATCGTAATACAAATTAATTACAGATTTGGCTCTGCTCTGGCTTCCTACATTTGTAAGCCAGAACCGGTCAATAGCCTCTTTAAGCGAGTCGGGGTCCTGAATTTCCATCAGTCGTTCGTATTCACGTCTGTTCATCAGGTAAGCCAAAGGCTCAGCAAGTTCCCGTGGTGTAAAAAGGTTGGGAAAGTTTTCACTTTTAATAGAAAAATCCCTTGCACGATACTGTGTTTCTCCATCCTGATCAATAATTTCAACTTCAAAACGATAGTTACCTCTTTCGAGTGTTGCATATTTAAATTCAATCAGTACACTTCCGGGATCATCTAAAAGGCGTACATTGGAATCGATCTCTTCCTCATCACGATAGTCGATACCTCTGTATTGAATGGATGAGGGTGAATAGTTATTGAAGTGCATCGGCGAAGCGGGTGTGGAGTCAGCCCTGAACTTTAATAATCGGGTTTCAACAGTAAGTGGTTCATCCACATCATTATTGGTAACCTGAAAATCAAACTTTAAGCTGTCTACCCTTGATGGAACATTATAGGTTGTGATAGGCACAAATATCGCCTCATTCGAATCTAAATCTTTTGCGGATAACCGCACAGTTGTCAAATTAACGACCGGACTTTCAGGATCAGGTATTTGTGCAGATGTTCTTCTGTTCACCGTTTTGTCGGAAGCAAGGTCGGTAAGGCTGAAATTGACATCATATTCACCCGGTTCTACTTCAAGGTCTTCAATGATAGTGAAAACATCCTGGTTCATCTGGTGAGTGCCGGGCTCCATGGATATCTCATAAGCCTCCCGGAATTGATAACTTGCGCTGCCGTCAACCTGGCTTGCCCTGATTTCGAGCACAACATTGGCTTTGCTTACATCATTATCAGTTACATAAATCAAACTGCCGTAAACAACTTCGGCGGTTACATTAATAAGTGCATTATCATTTTCATCGAGCAGACCAATAGCTGCAATACGTAACTCAGGATATCCTTCACGGTATTGATAATCGGTTCCCCGTTCAACATTCGGATCTTTCGTTGTAGCACATCCAACTGCTAATACAGCTGTTACGATGATTAAAATGATATGTTTTAACGGATTATATCTCATTGTACATTCGTTTTCTGAATGCATAACACAATTTACCCTGCAAAGTGTTCACAAACAGATGGGTTTTATCTTTTTTATACCAACGGCTTAAAATAGAATCTGTTATAGTAAATTCGCTTAAACAAACATAATAACTATCAATAATTGTTTATCTTACCCGATTATAGCAACATAGAAATAATATAGGTTAAATATTTATGCTATCAGGCTCACGCAGAACAAAAATTGTATGTACCCTTGGCCCGAGTTCAAATACACTTGAAGGAATAGAACGATTATACCGGGCAGGTATGAATGTTGTGAGAATTAATTTTTCTCACGGTTCTCATGAAGATCACGAACGAACAATAGGGTATGTTAGAGAAGTTGCCAGAAAACATAAATATTCGCTGCCGGTATTGATGGATCTCCAGGGCCCGAAAATTCGTGTGGGTAACATGAAAGATGGGGGGCAGCTGGTAAAAGAGGGTGATATCATTGAAATTACCACAAAAGATGTTGAAGGCACAAAAGAATTAGTTCCTATCGATTATGAGGGCCTTTCCGGAGATGCCGCTGAAGGAAATCAAATTCTGATTGATGATGGTTTACTGGAGCTGAAAATCATCAAAAATGACAACGGTGTGATTAAAGCACGAGTTTTGGTTGGCGGTATGCTTAAATCAAGAAAAGGTGTGAACCTGCCGGATGTGGACCTTACTATGTCATCCATCACAGAAAAAGATATTGAAGACCTGGAGTTTGGGTTAAAAGT
>SLAU01000215.1 GCA_007126675.1 Balneolaceae bacterium | reverse complement strand
TACAATGATGTAGAGTTTGAAGTACCTACCCGCCTCGAAGGTGATAACCTTGCAAGGTATTATGTAAGAATGGAAGAGATGGGCGAAAGCATTAAAATCATCAAACAGTGCCTTGAAAAAATTCCGAAAGGCCCCGTTCGAACAGATAATGCAAAACAGGCTTATCCATCCAAAGATGAAGTTTATTATTCGATGGAAGGAATGATTCACGATTTTATGATGACTGACACAGGAATCTGTCCGCCCGAAGGTGCCGAATCGTACCATGCGGTTGAATCACCTAAAGGCGAACTCGGCTATTTTATACAAAGTGATGGTACCGGCCATCCGTGGAGATTAAAAATTAATGCACCTTCATTCGTAAACCTTCAGGTACTCGAAAATATCCTTGATGGCGAAATGGTAGCTGATACTGTGGTTTTAATTGGTGGTGTTGATCCGGTACTCGGAGAAGCAGACAAGTAATAATATTATGGCATACGAATTCACTAAAGAAGATTTAGAACAGATCGAAAAAATTAAAGCGAAGTTTCCCGAAGTTAAACCGGCCACTTTACCGGTTCTTTGGGTGGCACAAAATCGCTTCGGTCATGTTGAACCTGAAGTGCAAAGGCTTGTTGCCGAAACCCTGGGACTTCCTGAAGCACACGTTCATGGTGTTGCTACTTTCTACACTCAGTACTACAAGGAAAAAATGGGCAAGTATGTACTTGATGTTTGTACCTGCCTGAGCTGTCAGCTTTGTGGAGGATATGATATCCTGCATCACATAGAAGACAAGCTTGGAATAAAAGCCGGCGAAACAACCGAAGATGGAATGTTTTCTGTGCAGCAGGTTGAATGCCTTGGCGCCTGCGGTTATGCACCTATGCTGCAAGTCACGAATGGCAAATATGTCAATCATCTGACGAAAGAAAAGGTCGACAACCTGATAAAAGCATTAAAAGAAGGCAAAGAGCCCGACTACGAACAAATGGAAATGCCTCTAAGAAAAGTTTAAGAAAATGAGCTCTGCAGACTGGAAAAATTATAAACCGGTACTAATTCCTGAAATAAAGGATCTTCATAAAATCGACGTTTATGAAAAAAATGGCGGCTATGAAGCACTTAAACAAGTATTAACCGACAAGAAGAAATTTGACGGCCCAAAAAGTGTAATCGACGAGGTTAAAGCCGCAAACATCAGGGGCCGCGGAGGCGCCGGATTTAATGCCGGTCTAAAATGGTCGTTCATGCCACCGGCTGACGGCGGGCCACGCTATCTTGCATGTAACGGTGACGAATCAGAGCCTGGCACTTTCAAAGACCGCAAAATTTTTGAGTATAATCCCCACATCTTTATAGAGGGTGCTTTGATTGCTGCTTATGCCATGCAGATTACCTCCATCTATGTTTACATACGCGGTGAGTATATCGACTATGTAAAAATGATGGAGAAAGCCGTACAGGATGCTTACGATAAAGGTTACATAGGCAAGGATATTTTAGGATCAGGATTTAATGTGGAGTTTCATGTAACCTACGGGGCCGGTGCATACATCTGTGGAGAAGAAACCTCTATGCTTGAATCGATCGAAGGCAAGCGCGGATATCCAAGAGTAAAACCGCCATTCCCTGCTCAAAAAGGTTTATGGGGTCGGCCCACCACAATCAACAATATTGAAACCCTGTCCTGTGTTCCGCTCGTAATCAAAAATGGAGCCTCATGGTTTTCTGAAATTGGTGCGAAAAATCATCCCGGACCCATTTTATACGGCATTTCTGGTCATGTGAACCGGCCGGGAGTTTATGAACTTCCAAGCGGCGTTCCGGTACATGATCTCATAAACGAAGTAGCAGGCGGTATGCGAAACGGGAAAAAACTTAAAGCGATTATCCCCGGAGGTTCATCAACACCTGTTCTGAGAGCTGATCAGCTTGAAGGTGTTTCTATGGACAGTGATTCGCTTCGCGAAGCAGGATCAATGCTTGGAACTGCCGGCCTTGTGGTGATGGATGAAGATACTGATATGGTAGATGTTTTATGGAGAATTGCACACTTCTATCATCACGAATCTTGTGGGCAATGTACACCCTGCCGGGACGGTACCGGATGGCTGGAGAAGATATTATTGAAGATTAAAAACGGTGATGGTGAAGTGAAGGATCTCGATCTATTGCTTGATATCACAACACAAATGGAAGGCCGAACAATTTGCGCACTTGCTGATGCTGCTGCGTGGCCGGTTCGTCATACCATTACGCGCTTCAGAGATGAATTTGAAGCCAGATGTAAAAAATCTGTACACGCAATGGCATAGATTTTTAAAAGACGCTTAGCACTTTACAATTTATCAATTAACGATTATTAGCGATGCCAGAAGTATTTATAGACGGGAAACGATTCGAATATGAAGGTGAACAACGCCTGCTTCAGTTCATACTTGATAATGGAATGGAAATACCATTTTTCTGTTATCACCCTTCTATGTCGGCTCCGGCTAACTGCCGGCAGTGTATGGTGAAAATAGGTCAGCCGAAGAAAGATCGCGAGACGGGTGAATTTGAACTGGATGAAAATGGTGAGCGTAAAATCGTTTGGTTTCCAAAACTCCAAACTGCCTGCAATACCATGATTGCAGATGGCATGGTGGTATTAACCCAGGAAACCGATGAACTGGTTGAACGTGCCCAAAAAGATACCCTTGAATTTATACTTGCAAACCATCCTTTGGACTGCCCGATTTGTGATCAGGCTGGTGAATGTCCTCTTCAAATTCAGACATACAAGTACGGACCTGAAGGAAGCCGGTTCGAAGTCAAAAAAGTTCATAAGCCCAAACGCGTTCAGCTGGGGCCAAGGGTTATACTCGATGCAGAGCGTTGTATAAACTGTACCAGGTGTGTTCGCTTTACTGATGAAATCAGTAAATCACACCAACTGACCATTATGCAGAGGGGCGACAAAAATTACCCGGTAACCGCTCCTGGTCGCGAATTTGACGATGCTTACTCTCTGAATACCGTTGATATATGTCCGGTTGGAGCACTCACATCAGCAGATTTCAGATTTAAAGCAAGGGTTTGGGAAATGAACCAAACACCAAGTATTGATATTTCAAATGGAAAAGGATGTAATATTGATCTCTGGACACGCGATAACCTGATATTGAGAATCACACCCCGGTACAATGAAGCTGTAAATGACCATTGGATGCCGGATATTGGGCGTGAAGCTTACAAATTATTCAATGAAAACAGGGTGCAGAGACCGGCTCAAAAACTGGATGACGAGCAAATAAACTCATCCTGGAATAATGCCTTCGAAACACTGGCTGAGAAAATTGAAAGTACCGACAAAAAAGAGATCCTTTTCATAGGAAGCCCTCATGCCTCGGTAGAAGAAAATTACAGCCTGATGACACTGGCGAATCTTCTTGGTGCTAAAACTCCTGTTTTCACAACAAATATTATTGAAGGCTACGGAGATGGATTTTTACTCGATGATGATCAGGCACCTAATACAAATGGATGCCGGTTGTTAGGACTTGAGGAAAAAGATGCAAAAAGTCTGAAAAAAGAGGTTAAGTCGGCTAAACTGATTGTACTTTTGAATGATAATTTGATTGATCGCGAAGTACTTGAAGCTGGTGATCTGAATGATAAGTTTGTAGCTGTATTTGCAACCAACAGAACCGAAACTTCAAAAGTGGCAAATATACTGATACCTGTTACAACTGCAGCTGAACATGCCGCAAGTTACGTGAACGTTGATAAGCGCATACAGCGAACATTCCCGGCCAAAGAAACCAAGTACACCGATCGCCGGCTTGATATAGAAATGTCGGAAGGGCGTTTAGACCGCTACGGAACAAGTTTTGATAACTGGGTTACAGAAGACAATAAGGTAGACTGTATCCCCTTCTGGAATTTCGTTTCACAACTGGGTGAAAGGCTTGGCCTGAAGATCGAATTAAGAAACGGCCGTGAAATACTTGATGAAATCTCGAATAAGATTCCTGCATTCAGTGGCGTGAGTTATGAAGAGATGGATGTGCAATCTGGTATTTCACTTGGCGGGAAAAAAGAAACTGTAAAATCATAAACTATTACGGATGGCTGAAGTAACTGTTGCTTCATATATAATTTTGGGAATTGCCTTATTTATGCTGCTGAATTCAGCTGCTCTTACTGTTTACGCAGAAAGGCGCGTTGCAGCATTTATTCAAAACCGCGTTGGGCCAAACAGAGTGGGTCCGCTTGGGCTTTTTCAGCCTATTGCCGATGTGGTAAAACTGTTGCTAAAAGAAGACGTAACACCTACGGATAGTAATCGCTTTATTCATACGGTAGCTCCAATGATTCCGGTTGTTACTGCTTTGATGACCGTTGCAGTAATACCGTTTGGTGATGGAATTTATGCCACTGACATTAATGCCGGTGTTCTTTACCTGTTGGCCGTTGCTTCACTGGGTGTTTATGGCGTTACACTTGCCGGATGGGCATCCAACAGTAAATATTCACTGCTTGGCGGGCTTCGTGCTGCTGCTCAAATGATCAGTTATGAACTACCACTTGGTATGGCTGTGGCATCTGTTGTAATATTTGTTGGTTCACTGAGTGTGGTTGATGTTGCTTTAGCCCAGGAAAACTGGTGGTTTGTTTTTCTGAACCCGTTAGGTGCAATTATTTTTATTATCGCAGCTTTCGCCGAAAGTAACCGTACGCCATTCGATCTTGTTGAAGCTGAACAGGAACTTGTAGGTGGTTTCCACACTGAATACAGCTCTATGAAATTCGGAATGTTCTTCCTGGCCGAATATATGCACGTTGTTATCAACTCAATGCTGATGGTTACATTCTTCTTTGGAAGTTATCACCTGCCATTTGCCGGGTACTGGCTGCCGGAAATGTCACCTCTTGCGAAAGGTATTTTAGACGTAACCGTTTTTACAGCTAAAACTGCGTTCTTTGTCTTCCTGTTTATTTGGGTAAGATGGACAATTCCAAGATTTAAATTTAACCAGGTGATGAAACTGGGCTGGAGCAGACTGCTGCCACTCAGTATCATTAACTTTATTGTAATAGCAGGGATATTATTTCTCTACTACAACTAATAAGAATTTGATTTCTTTCTAAGGGAGACTTCGTGAAGAACGGAGTCTCCTTTTTTTATTTATAGGCAGAAAAACAATTTTCTAAAATGATATTTTGTCCCGTTATTTCTTTAAGTCATATACCCACCCTTACAGCAACAACACACATTAACATTCAAAATCATGTCAGAATCTGAAATTAATCCAAGACGGGCAAGGCAGTTGGT
>SLAU01000100.1 GCA_007126675.1 Balneolaceae bacterium | reverse complement strand
TCATCGTACGATTGCATAAACTCACGGCCATCTGCCGTTTTCAGCACAGCACCAAATCCGCGAACAGCCTCAGAAATAAGAAATGCGCGGTCTCCTTTATAGCCGTATAGAGCGGTAGGATGAAACTGTACAAACTGCATGTGATTAATATCTGCTTTTGCACGATATGCCATTGCAATTCCATCACCTGTTGCAACCTCAGGGTTTGTAGTAAGTTTGTAAACTTGTCCAATTCCACCTGAAGCCAGTATTGTAACTTTGGCCGAAAATAATTCTATTTTTTGGCTCTCCAGATCCACTGCGTAAGCACCAAAACAGCGGGTATCCGGCCTTTGGCGGGTAACTTTTTCACCAAGATGGTGCTGTGTGATCAAATCTACAGCAAAGTGGCCTTCAAGGATTTCAATATTTTCGTATTGAATAACTTTATTTGTGAGGGTTTGCTGCATTTCAAACCCGGTAACATCCTTACTGTGCAAAATCCGGGGAGCAGAATGAGCTCCTTCAATACCGAGCTGATAGCTGCCGTCCGATTCTCGGTCAAAATCAGCTCCCATTTCAACAAGTTCGTTTAATCGGTCGGGGCCCTCTTTTACAACCAGTTCAACAACGTTCTCATCACACAGACCATCTCCTGCCGTAAGCGTGTCCTGCTTGTGTTTTTCAAAGTCGTCATTTAAAAAATCTGTAACCACTGCAATCCCGCCTTGAGCATATCGGGTATTGCTCTCCATCACCTTCGTCTTGGTAATAACAGTAATCTTTTTTTGCGGAAAAGCTTCAGCTGCTTTTACCGCAAAACTAAGTCCTGCGATACCGGAACCGATTATTAAAAAGTCTGTTGTCTTCACAAGTATAGTAAAACATAAAAAACCCTTTGCAGTTCATTTCACTATCAACTCCGCAAAGGGTTTTCAATAATTAAAAAAGATTTACGGGTTACTCAAAATCGATATTAAGCCTATATCTCGCAATTCGATTATTTCCGGTATCAGCCACATACACAATCTGCCTGAAGTAGGCCACCCCGCTCGGGTTGTTAAACTCTCTTGGGCCACTCCCGGTGCCGCCAAAAGAAACGTTTACCGCTTTTTCCAAATCAGAACCGGCTGGCGGAGTAACCCCTTCTCTTCCGTTAGATTGGAACAGGTAAAGACTGTCAGTTCCTGCATCAACTACGAAAATATGAGAACGTGCATCTGCCGAGTACGCAATTCCGGTAGGATTCACAAATCTGCCTGTATCATACAGAAAAGAGTCCGCCATAGTAGTATCGCGCACCTGCAGAGAAGGGTTAGGCCGGTACTCAATACCATCCGGAGTATTTACAGCATCGATCCACAATGTGCGGAAAGGAATATCACGATCTTCATTTCCCTGAGTGATCAGGAATCCTCTGTTGGTTGTAATATTATCTCTTTGTGGTGGCCCTACAAAAGTTGTTATGTCAGACACATCCACACCACTGAAAAAGTTTGTAGGTTCTTGTGGACGCAGGAAAATTCGCCCTACATTTCGCATTCTGCCTGTTCTTTCACCATCAACCATTTCATGACTAAATGTAAGTACTGTATTATCAGGAAACGGAGTTGTGCTGGCATTAGCCGGCCCCCTTCTGGTAATATAAATTGTATTGTCGTGGAGAACACCTACACCGGTTATTTCAACATTTTCATCGTTATTTGCAATATCCCTTCTTAACCTGAATCTCTCGAGGGTGGTATTTGAACGGCTGTTATCGAAGCGTCGGAACGGATGTTTCAGTACATCAATTACTTCAGGATTTCCCTGATTCAAACCGTGTATTTTATAGACAGCGGGAAGGTCCCATTCAATATCCGGATCTACTGCAGTAATTACCGTATCGTATCTTGCAGCCACATACAAGTTCAGCAGGCGGTCCTGGGTAACCGATACGGCTCCTCTCAGCGCAAATGTATCGTATTTTCGCCCTGCCCGGTCTAATACATGCACACCCTCAGCATCGGTTACATAAACAAGCTCATCAAAGCCAACGTATACATCTGTGGGGCTGTCAAACCCATCCCAAAATGGAACCAGAGCCGCATATCCAACCTCATCCACAATCAGGTTCGGATCCTGTCTTCCCTCTTCAAATATCTCGTCGGTAATGCTGTCACCTTTAGATCCAAAGAAGTCACTGCAGCCCGTTAACAAAACTCCTGCGAGTAAAAATGGTAGTATTTTGTTAAGTATCTTCATTCTGCTTATAAATTAAATTTTAGTGCGAACCGATGAAGGCTGCCAAGCCTTTCTCTGGTGCTAAATCCATAATCAATGCCAAGAGTGTAATTCAACAAGGGCACTTCAAAACCAACCCCGGCGCTGGGCAGTTTAGCTTCATCAACCCCAAACTCATATCCTGCACGTAAGAAGAATCGGTCAATGAATTTTAACTCTGAACCAATACTGAATCTTTCGGCATTATCAGCCGGATTAGTAGCTTGCGCAGTAACAATTACATCAAAATTTTCACCTTCATAGGCATCAAAAGCAGCACCAATTAAAAACATGGTTGGTGGAGAGATTTCAGCAAAATTTGTTTCCGTTACAGGACCGTCAAGGGTGGTTCGGGTAGTTTCACCTGATGGTGTTGAGTCGAATCCGAAATTGTTCAGCCCGATTGCAAATCGCAAACCGGTATCGCCAACTCTGTAAAAGAAACCAAAATCAAACACTACGGTTTGTGCCTGCACTTCCTCAATACGTTCGTCAAGATATTTCGCTGAAATACCATAGCTAAACAGATGTGAAAGCTGCTGAGAAAAGGTAAGTGCAGCAGCCATGTGTACGGTTCTGAATGTACGCCCCGTTCCAAACGGATTAAACTCTGTTGTTTCATCCATCTCTCCGGAATCGAGGTACATCAGCGATGCACCAAAAGCTGTAGAGGTGCGTGTATGCACATACCCCGCGTAATTCAGGGAAATATCTGCAAAATATTGAGTGTGGCCAAGATACGCCTGATCGCGATCCATCTGAGATAAGAGTGAAGGATTCAAATATAATGAAGAGCCGTCCATCGCGTCGGCTACATTCGAACTTCCCATGGAAGAAGAACGTGCATCCACATTTATTTTTAAAAACTGGAAACCGGAGGTGCCTGATCTTGAATCACCCAATGATGGAAAAAGCGATTGAGCATCCGAAGTATCATGCAACAGAAACATAGCTGCAACCAGTAAAACTGATAGCTGTGAAAGTTTTCGAACAAAAGAGTTTTTAAACATCCTGGATTAAATCAAAAGTTAACTGACAGGCCAAACATAATATGGCGCTGCTCTAAAAAGTTTGCCGGATTCAGGTAAGCCGGCCTGTTATTGTCACGAGGATCTACATATCGCGGATCACGCACATTCGCCGGCACATCGTAACTTCTGTCTTCGCGCAGGGCAATCAGAGCTTCTGTATCGGTCGGGTAATCTGTACGGTATGCTTTGCCGGTTACCGGGTTGATAATAGCAGGGTTTTTTGCATTAAACAGGTTGGTAATTTCCAGTTTAGCAGTTAGCCTGGTTCCGCCTATTTCGAACCATTTCTCTAAATTAAAGTCAAAAATAATCCACGGCTCTCCGGTTGCTGAAAATCTGTCGGCGGGGTCGGTTGACCTTTCGTAAATGGGCCTCCATGTTTCTTCACCCGTAACCGGATGTCTTTGATTCCCTCTGAACTCCATCGGCGTGTAACGAATACCACTTCTGTAAGAGCCACCAAGGTAGAATCTGAATTGGTTCAAAGGGGATAAACCGAAAAGCGGGTTATTCGGGCGATCCCATGTGAAAATAAGACTTGCTTTAATATCAATGGGACGATCCCAGGCAAGTGGAGTTTCCACAATATTACCAATATCCTGTCCGCCGGCAATAATATCTCTCAGCGCATCATTCGATGTTGAGCTAAGTCCTTCTGCCCTTGAATAGGTGGCATTAATTGTACTTTGCAGGAAGTGGCTGTATCTCTTCAGATACGACATCTCAATTCCTCTTACACGGGCAAAGTCACCATTTACTCTGAATGATCTTTCCGTTTCCCGGCCCGTGGCATCTAATACGATAATTCGTTCAGCGGTAATAAAATCATATTTATCACTCCAGAATGCCGTAAAGTTAAATGCATCGTTGGAGGTTAACTGGTACCTGAACCCAATTTCGTAGGAAATATCCACTTCCGGTTCAAGGTTTGGATTACCCAGATTTGACAGGAATGATCTGTCCTGGAAAAAGGGATCAAGCCCGGCATACACATGAGTAGGATGCGGCAGTTTTGATTTGTGAGAATAGTTAAAGTACATCATCATATTCTCGCGAACCGGGAATGATACGTTAATTCGCGGCAGCATTCGCATCTTAAATCTGCGTCCAAAAAAGCTGTATGTGTCGTTCTTGTAATCGTCTCTGATTACATCCGGAATCGGTGAAAGCGGGTCATCCACAAAATTATCAACGTAGGCACCGGGGAACCAATACTCAAGCCTTAATCCGATATTTGCAATCAATCCGCGATAGCGAATCTGATCACTCACATAAAAAGCACCACGTGCAGGATTCACATTCCAGATATCGGAAGTAGAACCTAAACGGTTTGTTTCAGAAAATACTCCATCTTCA
This sequence comes from Balneolaceae bacterium, assembly GCA_007126675.1. Taxonomy (GTDB): domain Bacteria; phylum Bacteroidota; class Rhodothermia; order Balneolales; family Balneolaceae; genus SLAU01. Next base: position 12,980 of record SLAU01000100.1, on the reverse strand, counting down.
ATTTCGATTGGGGCACCTACCCATGGTCGCGTAATATCGATCCACTGGTACTCCATAAATTTCATTTCAAAACCGGCCCGCAGCCTGTTTGTTTCGTCGAACAGGTAGCGGGTTAAACTACCTCGAATGGTATATTCTTCAGCGTAATGATCGTGCCATAGCGTAGCGATTCCTCCATTGTTCGCAAAACCGGGACCCGGCAATACATAGTTAAAATCATCACCGGCTTCAAAAACATCAACCGGCCATACTACAATACTGCGGGCATCAAACTCACCATCAACCGATTCGGGCCTCCAGTGTCGGCCGTTTGCATCTGCTCGCAGTCTTGTAAAAAGCCGGCTAACCTGCAACTCGTAAAACATTTGGCTCGAAATCGCATGGGTCCATTTCACATAAGCGAGTTTACTGTCGTGCGCATAGGTGTTTGCATTATCAAGGTTTTCCTGGAAAAAGAACTGGTGCCCGGGCCTTATCTGCACATCGTCACCCACAATCTGAAGCATTCGTGTATTTTGATTAATTGTCAGAGATCGCTGGTATGCAGCTTCAACACGCTTTCCGGTAGAGGGACGGTACGTAAGTTTAAACATCCCGTTCCAGCGATTATCCTGTCTTGGAGACCAGAAATCGCTATCTATCATTGAAGTTTGAACCTGATTTGCTGTAAAGCCCATAAACTCGTTTGTCATACTGGCTTGAGCAGTCATAAAGAAATAGAGATCGCCGGGAATATTAATTCCAAGTGCGGGAAGAATATTTTCGGTGATCGGTTCCGGGCCGCCAAGAGTCAATTCAAAAGTATCCGTAAAAAAGTTTGAAGATGTGTTTGTCGCCCTTCCCGGATTATCACGCATATGACTAAATGAGCCGCTGTACTCATCGCCGCCTGTCTGAGTTTCAACCACAACTACTCCCGATGTGGCATTTCCATGCTCCACATCCATACCTCCGGTTGTAACTTCAACACTTGAGAAAGCATTTGAACCGAGATCAAGACCGAATCCGGTACCGGCAAGCGGGTCCTGTGCAGAAACTCCATCTACAATAAAACCTGTTTCACTGGCACGTCCGCCTCTGATGTAAAGACCGGTTGGGTCACGCACCACACCGGCAGTCATACCTACTACATCTTCGACCCGCATAACCGGAGCAGCTGCAATCTGCTCACGGCTAAATGATGATCCCGTTGAAGAGCGCTCTACATCAAAAATTGGTCTCTCGCCAATTACTACAAGTTCTTCATCAGCACTAAGTGGCTGCTGGCCAAGTTCTACGTCTATTTCGGTTGCTTCGCCTGCTTCAACTCGTATTCCGGTTACCAATGTGCGTTCATATCCGATATAACGATATTCTACAGAATACTCACCGGGCCGTATGTTTCGGATTTCATACTCACCATCAAAATTGGTTACAGCCCCGAATGAAGTTCCTCTTACAAGAATGTTTACACCATACAAGGGTTCACCAGTATCACGGTCTATTACCGTACCGGTTATTGTCCCGGTTTGAGCGTGTGCTAAGGTTGTGGTTGCAAGCAGTACAAATAGTAGCAATAAGATGTTTCGCATAATCAGTAGAGTTTATTATTGCTGGAAACCAAGCAGGTCAATTACTAATAGCTCAATCAATCTGTCAAGTTCACTGCAAGGCAGATCGCCATCACCGGCCTCGGCTGCAGGAATGCATGCAGAATTATCAGGAGTTGAAAATTCGTTAAAATCTATCCCGAAAAAGATCAGGTTTTCATCAGGATCCGTAGCACCTACAAGCCTTGAGCCATCAAATGGCTCACGCGTATTTGTAAAAGGATCAAAAATATCGAAATCCGCTTCAAACAATGGTAGCGATTCAGCAAACGGTTCAATAGGCGGATAGGTTTGCTGTCGCCTTCTGAAACTAATTACTGGCGGATCATCAATTCCTATATCAGGGGTTAAGGTAGAGCCGGAGGCTATTTCAAAACGCCTGTTATCGGTTGGGCGCGGTACAACTCTTTCAAAAGGCAGAAACTGAATAGAAGGCTCATCACTTGCTATAAACGTTGTTGGCATAGTAACAAACATTGTACCACCCTGTTCAAAGAACTCGGATGTAATTTCGAGTGCGTAACCAATATTTCTGCGCAAATCATTTGAGATCCAGTAAATATGATCCCACTCAGCAAGCATTAAATTTGTTGTTGGGTTAGATAGGGACCGGTCAGGCAGTGCCTGTGACAAAAGAACTCTTCGGCCACCGGTAGGATTTCCGTCGGAGATATCGATATAATCAAACTCCGTTATACCATTTGCAGCAAGTAAATCAGCGTGAAGCTGAACCCGTGAGGGGCCGGCAGAACCCTGGAAATCATTCAGAAAAAGAACCCTTGAAGTTTGTTGCTTTACGAACCACTCGTAAGAAATAACATTACTAATTGCACCTGCATTATCAATTGCCCGGATAAACAACTCATTATCATCATTAAGATTCACTGTTTCCAGGATTAAACCTGAAGGACTTGCCGAACGGCCAAGCAGAATTTCAGCTTCAGGATCTGCAACCGTATCGTCAATGCGCAGTGTAATCAAACTGAAACCAAGCCCGATATCTTTCCACGCATTTTCAGAAGTGGTATCATTTAATGCAACTTCTACGCGATTTAAATTCTCTTCCCCATCGGGATCTGATGCGGTAAACCCAAAACTGGATATTCTGTATGTAGTATCAGGGGGTGTTTCAAAACTGTTAAAACTTACGCTGGGTGGTGAATTTGTGATAGGAAAAATAAGTGACGGCGGATCAGGATCTCTTGCATCGTCATTATCAATAGCACGAACAGTAAATTGCACATCCGCATCTTGCTGGCCTTCTTCGATCGGCAACACGAACGTACTGTCATTTCTTGTGGTGAATTCCCAGTCTTCATCCGATACATCGGTTGGGTCTCCAATATAAAACTCAAAACCAACTACATAACCATCGGGATCGTCTCCCCACCAGGAAATATTCACCTGGCTTACAAGACGTTCTCCTTCAGGGAGATTTATCTCGTTAACCGTAAATGAGGTTGATGGCGGCATATTTTCATTCAGGTTGCCGTCAAGTCCTGATTCGCAGGAAACAAAAACAGCGAATGAAAAAATTAAAATTACTGCTGCGTATTTGTACATCTTCGAATTTTGATAAAAAGGAGGGTGCCCGGAAGCAACCCTCCATTAAATGTTTGATTACTTCTTTCTTACTTAATTAACATCATCTTCTTAACAGATACAAAGTCACCTGCCTCGAGACGATAAATGTACGTACCACTTGCATAACGGCTCATATCAAAATTGATACTATGAATACCGGCATTTTGCACTTCATTTACAAGTGTGGCTACCCGTCGTCCCAAAATATCATACACAACCAATCGTACATCTGCTGTTTCAGCAAGTGAGTAGTTGATTTGTGTTGAAGGGTTAAACGGATTCGGGAAATTCTGTGAAAGTGAGAATTTGTAGGGATTTGCACTGTGATCAGTGGAGGTTGGCTCTTCAAAGTCCGCAAGTGAACGTGCTGTTAACTGGGGCTGATTGTTAAATATACTTACTAAGCCAACCAGATTAATAACACCTTCAGGAATCGGCTCTCCTAAATAGTCAGATTCAGTAAATGAAGTTCTGAATGTAACTGCATCTTCTGGTTCAACTGATCCATCCACAAGACTGTAATTCTGAGCTGATGCAAACTCACCACTATCAACAAAGCTCACATCTTCAATCCTTACTAACATTGACATGTGCTCAGGACCAAGTTCAGCCAGTGTAAGTGAAGGCGGATCAACATCAGTAGTTGCCTGAGGTTCACCGGGGTTAAACGCCGGTGTAAATTGTAAAGTACCCTGGAAAGTAGTCAGAGAACCCACTACATCAGTTAATACCGTTCCAATTACATAAGAATCAGGAATATTGGGTGTACCCGGATCATCAATAAGAATTCCGGCCGTGTCGTCCTGGATATACTTTTGATTTCTGTTGGTTCTTGTATAAGTGACCACTGCATCACCTGTAAACTGATACAGAGTACCATCCTGCAAACCTGCACGAAGTTCAGCAATTGTAGAAACTTCTGTCACATCAATATCGATCTGGTATGATCGCGCATTAACCGGGCTATCGTCTAAACCATCAGCAATAGCAATTGTTGTTAATGTTGTTGATTCGGTGAATGAAAGCGGAGAAATATACTCTAATGAATTTTCATCCGGAGTTTCACCATCTGTTGTATAGTAAATAGTTGCACCTTCAGTTGCTGAAGTAAGTGTAACTTCTACCTGGTTAAGATATGTTCCTGCTCCGGGTGAAAAAACAGCCGGTGAGGTTTGTGTTTCACTTTCAACAAAGAACGTGCCGCTCTGGCGCCCGAAAGTCTGAACACCTTCCGGTGTTTCAGCAGTTGCTATGATTGTATAATTTACTGTGGTAAAATCATTCTGAGTTTCAAAAGTAAACTCGTAGGTGTCACCACCAGCAGCTGTCATTGATTCGGTTATCAGATCTCCTTCATCATCGGTATACGGTATTACTTCATATTCTACTTCTACAGATACAAGTGTATAATCAACTTCAGGAAGCAGAACATCGATACTTAAAGATACTTCTGTATCATTAAATACTGATTCATCTTCGCCCGGTGTAACTTCAAATTCGGTAAGGATAGGAGCAAAACCCTGCACAATAAGGTCATTTGGCCATCCCGGGGGTGTAAGCCTGTCATTGGGATCGTCCCCATCGTTCTGCCAAACTACACCATCGTCCCATGGAACAATTTTCAGTGTAGATTGCGGGCCGCTTTCATCAAGTGCTGCAGGGTTAAATGTATTTACAACAACGTAACCGGAAATATCAACAATTGAACCGGGTGCCGGCGGCACAAAAGGACCGTCAGGACCACCATCTGCTATTCTTCTGTAGTTGTAGCCAAGCCCTTCTCCCGTTTCAGGGTCAAAAGCATAATTATCCCGATCATTTCTAAATCTCAATGATGTATCATTAGAAGTCAGAATTGTATTTCCATCGGTAAGAATGTACCATGGGCGACCGGTATCATCGATCTCCCTGGTGAGTACTTCCAGCCCTTCAATCCTTACATATCTGTTGATATACTTTGTATAGTTTTCGGGATTCCACCTGTGCAAACCATCTTGCGGTGATGGCATATTCAGCTCCGAAAGAGCAATCGTTGTTGGCTCCATCAACGGTTCCAGATCCGCATATTCAGGATCATTAACGTTACCAAGTATCTCCACGTCAGTAGGGTCGAACTGAACTGTATTATTAAAGAAAGTATGTTCACCGGTTACTCGTATTACCTCACCGGGAAACAGTGTTTCAATCACATCCCTGGTAGCACCCGGGTCAACAATTTGCATAAACATTCCATCCAGCCCCTCTTCTGCTGCATTCACATCCATTAAAAATACGTGAATACGCCCCGGTTGCCCAGCATCAGTGATACTGGCCAGACCAGAATTTCTTGGGTAAGACATAATAACGGCATCAAATACTACTTCTTCGCCCACTAATGGATGATCCGGCAGCACAGCCTGAGAAGAAGGTACTTGCGTGTAGGTATTTAAATCACGAATCGTAACTTCTTGCTGGGCATGCAACAGATCGGCAGAGGCAAACCCAAAAAGAATTACAGCGATAAGAAACTTGTATATGTTTTTCATATCAGTTTGTTTTTATTTAAGATTAAAAATTTTGTACTACTCTGTTTTAATTCTTGTCATTTAATGATGGCAAATCTGCCCCTTTGCACCTCACCCGAATCCCTGTCTTGCACAGTGTACAGGTAAAGCCCTGTAGAAAGGCTTTGATTTGCTTCACTCAACAGATCCCAGGCATGCTCTCCGCCTGACATCAGCCTGTTGCTTCCGCTAAGCTCACGAAACCATCGAATATCTCCCTGATAGGTATCGGAATCGTGATCCATCTGAGCAACTATTTCCCCTGCCAGGGTATACACCCTGATTTGGGCTCTTCGCGGAAGATTGTAAAAATGAATCTTCCTGCTTAAGGTGCTGCTTCCATCCCATGCAGCATTCACACGGTAGGGATTTGGATAAACTCCAACGCGGTGTTCTTCAGCATTACTGCTAAAATTTTCATTAACTGCTGTTCCGGGAAACACGCGTACAGCATTTGCAGAAACGCTTGTTTCGAGTGGCGGTGTACGATCATCTCCGCGGTCAAATGCGGTAACGGAAATCAGATACTGCCAGCCACTTAACATTCCCGGAATATCGAAACGATAGTGATATTCGGTATCATCTCCCGGAAAGGTTACCGGCTCTTCAAGTCTTACTTCATCAAAACCGGTGTTAAAGCCCCGGCCATCGCCCGGCACATCCCACTCTCTAAGCATTTGTACGCCTGTAGTTAACGCACCGCGCAAATCGTCTCCTACTTTAGTGCGGTATAGCCGGTACCCTGCAAAGTCTTCTTCTCCGGTAACCGGGTCAACTGAATCTTCGGCGCGGCGGTCCCAGTAAACACTGGCCACACCTGCATCCAGCTCAACTCTCATTCTGGGAATATCCGGTGGTTCAGGTACCAAAAATCGTGTTCGCTCACCAGTTTCTTCATCAACCTGTCCATCAAATAACCGAAATGCCCAGTCAATATTCGTAACAAGGTTTTCTCTGGATTGTGGATTATCTATTTCATCAGCATTACCTATTTCTCCAGGAATTAAACTCTGAAACTGATCAGGCATCAAGGCTGCCACAAATGAAACATACACTGTTAAGGTCTCTCCGGGCTCAACGGATGGGAAAGGTCCAATAGTAGTAAGCTGGATAAAATTACCATCTCCGCCCTCTCCATCTTCTCTTAGCCGTACTCTGTTTTGATCTAAGGGCCATGGCGAGCTCATTCTCGTATAACGATCTACATCGTCGCTTGGTCGGGAGAATTCACCGGTACCTGCACCGAAAAGCCACCAGTCAGGACTTACTGTAGGAACCGGTAGTCCTGCATCTTCAACTTCTTCTGCCCTTCTCGGATGAAATTCAACATCACGATATTCACTACCTAAAATAGAAATAGCCGCGTGGGTATTTAACCTGGGTGAGTCAAATGACCCCCGATCAAACACATATAACGAATAGAGGTTCTCACCGTCGTCGCCACGACCTTCCTCATCAAGCCACCCTGTACCTCCTTTGTTAAAAAACTGGCTTCCTGTTTCAATATTGGGAGCGTTTATATTTCGGGTTACCATGTCAGAATACATGGAGAAATAGAAATCTGTCCATTCTGAGCTGCTGTTATTTGTTATCTCGTACTTAACGATTGATAACCCCTCTGTGAAGCCAAAATTCCAATTGTAGCTTTCAAAACGCACATCAGCAAATAGTGGGTTTTCATGCCCGCTGATCGGCTGACCTCCTACAGTAGTGTTCCTGTCAGTAAATTCAGTGATCAGATCCTGATGACTAATTGCTGTAGGAGAAAAGTCTGGTGAATCGGAAAGGGTTGAAAGTTCATTAAACGGAATGCCATCATTGGTAAACTCAAATCCTGCGGCACCGGTCGAATATCCTGAGGGATTGGTTACAGCAGAAGTAGAAACCCTGATTGAACCATCAACGATAGCCCCCAGCCAGATACCGGCTTCAAAAAGGTGTTCTGTACCTGAATCTCGAGGAAACTCCATGCTGGGAAGACCAACCGGCTGATTTCGAACATTCGGTCTGCCAACTGTTCCTACATTCGTGTAGGAAATTCCGAGATTACTAACCTCAACAGCTGTTCGTTCAAATAGAAACTGCGCATTAACATCTGTGTGGCTAAAGGAAAAGAGCAAAATAGCGACTATGGCCGCCAATCCGTATCGGATTTGTTTCATATAGATTGCTAACTGAAATTATCTTTTAAAGCGGACAATAATAGTACAAAAATTTTCCACAAACTTCCGAGTATATCCGGCAATTTTACAATCTGTTCACATTGAGATTAGATCATTCTTTTAAATCTTTAATAATGAATGCCTTAGAGATATCTAAAAAGTTTAAAACTTTAATCCGGAAAAAAATCACAGAATTAACTTCTGTTAATTTTGTGCGAAAACCTTCAAAAAAGCGCTTTTCCATTTTTAAGGGTTAGTTTTTGAAAATGATCACCTATTGGCTATCAGTGTTTTGTACAGATGCAGCAGCGTTTCCTGTTTCATCCCGAGATAATAGAAGACAACGATAACCGAAAAAATGAACTGCAATCGAATCACCCCGTTTTGCCTGTACTTACGGGCCGAGGTTATCACATAATCATCAAGAATTTTATATCCCGTTTTGCTCTTAATTCTGGAGACTATTTCCTGATCCTCCATCAGAAAGAGATCTTCCCGAAAACCACCAAGCTTGAGGAAAAGTTGTTTGGAAATAAAAAGGCTCTGATCGCCAAACCGGATCATGGTTCCCCTGAACCGGGTAAACCACGCATAAAGTTTTAACAATTTGTTTGAGTCATCAAAACGGAGCCTGAAGCACCCCGCCTTTGTGTTTTCTGAAATAGAATTTATGATTTGCCTGTCAAAATGATTCGGCGGAATAGTATCGGCATGCAGAAAATAGAGTATATCACACCTCGCCGCTGAAGCACCTGTGTTCATTTGCGTGCTTCGCCGTGCCACTTCACTCATTACAACTTTTGCTCCGGCTCGCCTGGCAATATCCGTTGTATTATCTGAGCTGCCTCCATCAACCACTATAATTTCCGAGACATACCCTGAATTTTTCTGCTTCAATAAATTTATAAGGCGCCCGATATTTTTCTCTTCATTCAGAACCGGAATGATCACACTAATCATTGATGAAATGTTTGAATTTTACTCGATTTAAGATCTTCTATTGTGTCGATGTCGTTCAGCTCTTGAAGCTCCTCCCACTCGAGTTTATGACTTTTTAAAACCTCACGGGTCTGGTCTGCTACCCGGTTTGTACTCCACTCAATACCGCTAAAAAGTTCCGGTGTAAAAGCCTTTAAACCAAGCAAATAATACCCCCCGTCTTTTGATGGCCCGATTACCGCATCATTTTCATCTAATAATTTTAATCCGCGATTAATATGATTTTCTTTCAGTTCATAACAATCACTGCCGATAATGATGACTTTCTGCGCCCCGGTTGTAAAAGCTTTCTCAAATGCATACTTCATTCTATCGCCCAGGTTTTTACCTCTTTGTAGCAGTTTATCAAATTCTGAATTTTCCCAAATATCGTCATTTTCGATATAGTCAGAGTACCATACTTGCTTAGTCATTTTCAGATCTTTTACAGTGTTAAAAGTATGTCTCAATAGGTGCTCGTAAACTTTCAGGGCTTTTTCATTTCCAATATCTGCTGCCAGCCTGGTTTTTACCTTACCTTTCACCCTATTTTTTACGAAAACTATTAATATGTTTTTCCTGGTCATTTGTTATTTAATGATATTTGAGTGAATTATCCGGACTGATTGTTCATTTAGATAAATGTAATTCTCTTATGCTAAATGACGTCAGTTCGATATAAGAATTTGGGAAAACAGTCTTAAGATTGTCCCAAAAGGACGATTGGTATTTGATAACATAATAAATTTCGTCATGCCGAACCCCGATCCGGGGATGACACCCTTTTGGGATCAAAGTCACTTTTATTCCAATGATTTTATGTCGAACTCGGGCTAAATACATCATTTTGAAACATATATGCTGCTTCTGAATATAAGTAACCGGAAAATCTCATTAATCAATTAACATTCACATTTAAATAAAATGTTCAAGTATGAAATCTAAACTATCTGTTTTAACAGTACTGCTTACCCTTTCATTTTTTATTGCAGCTTCAGTTGCTGAAGCACAGAATCGGCACAGCAGTACTGAGCTTGGTATTATTCTTGGTGAACCTACCGGCCTGAGCTTAAAATTATGGCAATCCAATAATACAGCTTTTGATGCCGGGTTTGCCTGGTCATTTGGCGGTAATGGTGCACTTCACATCCATGCCGATTATTTAAGACATAGCTGGCTGGATATTAATAATGGAGATTTGGCTCTTTATTATGGCCTGGGCGGCAGATTATTATTGCGAGATGACCCCAGAGTAGGAGCAAGAATTCCGGTCGGTATGCAATATATAATCCCTGATACCCGGCTGAGTGTATTTTTTGAAGTGGCCCCGCTGCTCGATCTTGTTCCCGCAACAAGTTTTGAGGTAAATGGCGGGCTTGGTATCCGGCTTTTTATCTAACCTGATATCAAAAAATTTAATACCGGTAAAATTGATTTAATCCAGATTTTGCCGGTATTTTTTTGCCTTCTAAACACTGTTTAAGCACTTACGGGTAGCTTTATATCTACTCCCTCTTTTGCCAGCATAACTTCGGTAAACGAATTACCATTTAGCCTTTCAAGATCTTTACTGATTTCATCAAGATCCCTGTCTTTCGAGTCCGGATCATGATGTGTGATATATAGCCTTTTAACTCCGCATTCTTTGGCAACTTCAACGGCACGTTCCCACGCAGTATGACCCCACCCTATCCTCTCCTGGTATTTATTCATATCAAACTGACCATCATGAATAAGTATATCACAGTCCCTGATAAACTCTTTAAATTTATCAAGAAAACGTAAGGGGGATGAACTTAAGGGCAGCTCATTATCCGGAGCGTAAACAATGGTGTAATCATCAATTTTAAAACGGTATATCGCTGTTTTTGTCGGATGATTGGCAACCATATAATCAACAGAGTACCCCGAAAACTCCTCAGCAGTTTCTTCCTGTGTTATATAGTTAATTTTTGCATCCAGCATATCAAGTGTAACCGGAAAGAATGTTTTAGTGAGATGACCTGATAATATTTCTTCTGTACCGCCGCGGAACTGCATCGGCATTCGTACAGAAAATTCGTTTTCTCTGTCATAAAACGGTTTAAAAAACGGAAAACCCTGTATATGATCCCAATGCGGATGCGTGATAAATATTTGACCTGTAATCTTTTTGTTTTGGTATTGGGTAATATGATTACCAAGGTTTCTTATACCGGTACCGCTATCGAGAATCAGCAGCTCCTCTTTTCCGGGAATTTCAATTTCAACACAGCTGGTATTACCCCCATAACCAATATTTTCACTGTTAGCACACGGTGTAGACCCTCTGACTCCCCAAAATTTTACGCGTACAGATTTCTGAAGCGATTGCCTTATATAACTCTCCAGATCTTTACCGCCATTATCTGTCTCAATAAATTTTACATTACAGATTATTGAAGAGAAGCTGTTCGTAAGATTTTTAAGATCATCACTAATAATTGCGATCGGCATAAAACGCAGACCGGGAGCTTTTGAAAATATTGTATCCAGTTTATCTGCAATTCCGTTTATGAAACTCTCTTCTATCACAATAAGTGATGGATTATCACTTAGCACATGGCTGGCTAGCTGATCTTCGTGATGCAGTTCAACCAGGTTATTTATCAGGTTGCCTCCTGATTTCCGGACTGAATTTACGGTAGACTTTTCGCCCAGAACCAATACTATATTTTCGATTTTATATGTCAAACAGAGCTATTTACTTGATTCTATAAAACTGCAGATCCCAATTACAGCTTAGATATCCTTCTTGATCTTGTCTATTTTTGTTTCGAGATCAACAAGTTTTTTTTCTTTTTGATTAATAGACTTTTCGGTCTTCACAATATTTTCTTTTACCTCATCAAGCAGTGAGCTTCCTCCACCTGTAGGCTTAAAATAACTTAAAGACTCCTTCTTTTGGATGAGTTCGCTGCTCATTTTCGAAATCTCTTTTCGAAGCTTTGTTGCTTCCTGCTGTAATTTTCTTATATCGGCAATATCATCAACAGAGAAGTTTTCAACATTCTCGCGCCCAACTACATCAACAGCAGCCTTTGCTGCGCGGAAGCGATCGTAAATTACATCACAAACTTCACGGTATTCTTTCCAAAGCCTGTTTTTATGCTTAATTGGAACATAACCGGCTTTTTTAAACTCCTCCTGCAGTGGCTTTGCCTTTTCAACAGCTTTGATAGGATCATCATGATCTTTAAGCTGATTTAATTTCTCAAGAATCTCTTCTTTCTCTTTAAGGTTATCTTTACGCTCCTCTTTTACCTCTTTGAAATGATCGCGGCGCCGGTCGTAAAAATGATCCATTGCGCCTTTGAACTTTTTCCAGATTTTTCCTGATTTACGTTTCGGAACCGGACCAATTTTTTTCCATTGGTCCATAAAGTTTTGCAGTGTTTTATGTGTTTTCTCCCAGTCTTCAGAGTCTTTTAACTCTTCAGCTTTTTTAACCAGCTGCATTTTTTCGTTCAAATTCTCCTGTTCCTGCTCTCTCAACAGATCAATGTTCTCTGATTTCTTTTCATTAAAAGCATCGGTTGCTGCTTTAAAGCGGTCCCACAATTCATTTTCATCTTTCTGCGGAAGGTTACCGATCTTTTTCCAGCGCCTGTGCAGTTTATTTACTTTTCTTGATGCCTCAGCAATATCTTCTTCATCAATTAAAGCTTCTGCTTCATCAATCAGCTTTTTCTTTTTTGAAAGGAATGTTTCAATTTTCTTTTTGTAGGAACTATCATGCTTAAACCTGAGTGAGTGGAACTGATCCTGCAATTCATGATACTTATCCCATACTTCCTGATTTTTTTCAAGAGGTACTTTTCCAATCTTCCTGAACTGCTTTGACAGAGCTTCAAATTCATCCTCCATCTTTTTCCACTTCGACTTTGGATTGAGCTCTTGCAGGAATTCCTCCATTTTTTCGAGGATCACAAGTTTCCCTGTGAGATTATCTTCTTCCTGCTGCTTTTGCTTTACCAGCCTGTCTACTTTGTGCTCGTCAAAAATTGAAAGTAGTTTCTCGAACTCCTTTTCAAGCTTTTCAGCTTTATCAGCAGGCACGGATTTAATTCTTTCCCAGTGGCCTTTAATCTTGCCAACATCTTTTG
>SLAU01000204.1 GCA_007126675.1 Balneolaceae bacterium | reverse complement strand
TGAGGCTCATTTCTCAACGTACCGGGCGTATTTAAATGATGGTCAGATGAGAATCAAAAAAAGTGCCATCAGGCACGTTACATATTATAACCCGGTGATTTATCTCCGGGGAAAAGCACTTCCCAATAAGAAACCATCGGGCTCGAAGGAACGAAAGCAACTGCATATTTTCCGATGGTTGCCGGGCACAAACTTGATCAGCGCCTCCACTGAGCACCCAATAGATCATACCTACGGTACTTTCGTATCGGTGGTTGTGTCAGCCCCGGAGATGAATCACCGGGTTACAATATTGGGCGTGTCTAACGACACTCAATGGTACCCATTCAAAGCGTTTCGTTGATTAATCCTCAATTCAACTTATGAACTTGTTGAAGAGTGTCCGGTTTTTTTCCAAAGAGGGACTTATGTAGCCTCAGTTGTTATATCGCACCACAAAGGATTCCCTCCCAGGGAAAGCCACATTTATTAATTTGGTGAGAAGAAAGGGCGATTGCCAAAATTGCCGGAGATTGTTGTTGCCTGATTTCTTTCCGCAAGTGTCATGATTGCTTCGTATGTACGATACCGGTTTTTAATCTCTTCCACATACTGCACTGTTTCAATTCCGCGGGCAAAACCGTGCCTTGCATTCTGATAGTACCTTCTTTGCATTAGCTTCAATAATGCATCTGAAACATTTTCCCATTCATTCGGATCTTTATTCTGATCAATAGCCAGCCTGCGGGCATCCGCTACATGCCCCATGCCGGCATTATAGGTTGCAAGTGCAAAAGCCCATTGGTTATCATGGTCCATATAAGAATAGTGGTTCAGATGATCTTTAATAATTCGCACGCCTTCGCGAATATTTGTTTCGGGGTCATAAAGCTGATCATATGGAATATTAGAAAACCTCGGAATTATCTGCATTAATCCAACAGCACCCATCCAGCTTTTACTTTGCGGATTAAATTCAGATTCCTGCGCTATCATAGCAGTTATGAGCAGCCAATCAACACCTGCAGAATCCGCAACCGACCTGATTAAATCATCATATGGAGAGATAATGCCAAGAGTTTGAAACTGCCATTCGGGATTATAATATTGTGCTATTTGCGGGCTTTCCTGGAAGTAACGCTGGCGGAGTATGTTTAAAAACGTAGATCGTCGCGGCCTGTCACGATCTTCCGTAAATCTGAAATGTTTGTATAAAAACCGGTTCATTCTGGCTTCAAGATCCGGAGCGTTATCACGGATAGCCCACGCAATGGTGTCTTTTTCTGCGATGGTAGGCCCTGGATACAGTCCTTCCAGGTATCTGCTGGCAGCTCCAAACATATTATCATCAGCAACAGTTGCCTCTAAATTTCCTCTTGCAACTTCGAGCAAAGCAGCTTCTGTATCCATTTCATCCGGAATGATTTGAATACTCAAATCAAACCCTTCATCACGTAGCTCAATTAACCTGTTATAATATGAACTATTCCGGCGTACCGATATCGGTATTTGCAGCTCTGCAAGCTCTTCAATGGTAGCCGGCTGGTAAGGAAACTCTGTTGAGTAAACTACCACCTGGTTCACCAGGTTGTATGGGCGTGTGAAATTCACAAATTCTCTGCGTTCCGGTGTGATGGTATAATTGGCCGCAATTACATCACCGGCCCCCTGGTTCAGAAGATCGAATGGATTTTCATCAGGCCCTACAATCACAACTTCTAAAGCGAGATCATTTTCACGTGTAAATTCGCGAATTAATTCATATTCAAAGCCAACTTCAACTCCCTGATTCAGAAAATAAGTGTTTGAACTATAGTAAGTGATCATCCGGAATACTCCACTGTTACTGATTTCAGCAAAGTCACGATTCACGGGTTCCGTTACCGTTATTCTGAATGTGTCATCAACCGTTTGGGGAATTTCGGCTTCTTCGGATTGACAACTCAACATAAGCGGAATTATCAGCAGTATTCCGGCTTCTCTCAATCTCTTTTTTACCCGTATAATTGTATCACTATGATTCATATATCACAGTTTCGTTCCTGTTAAAGTTGCTTCTGCATCGCTAAATCATGTTTTTTAGAAGCAATCAACAAAGCTATCAGCATTTTATTAACTCTCTATTTTATATAGATGTATAGCTTTATTGCGGTCGTAAATTATAAAAAATTACGGTAAACTGCATTAATAGTTCTTAAGTTTGCAGGTCAGCTTCTCTCTTACTCACACGCCTCGACCAGGTAAACGCAACACCTGTCAGTATTACAAACATAGCCCCTATTGAAAGCATTGAAGGGATTTCATCAAAAATAAAATAAGCAGCAATTGCAGCAAAAATTGCTTCGGAAAGAATCAGAGTAGACAGAAGCGTGGGCGACACATATTTTACGGCATAGTTCATGGACCCGTGGCCGATAATCGTGGGACCTGCTGCAAGAGCAACTCCTACAATCAGGGCAGTTAAACTAATGTAAGGTATCCCGCCAACCCAGATAAATGTTAACACGATACAGGTTACCGCAGCAGACGAATACACATAAAATACATAATCAATCCATTCGGCGTTTTGCCTGATTTTACGGCCGATCAGGAAATAAGCAACAAAAATTACTGCGGCTATAAATGCGAGTGAATTTCCAAGTAAAGCCTGTGGAAACTGATCCAGGCTGGTTTCATCCGCCAAACCCAAGAGTGCAGAACCGGTAAATGATAAGATTACCCCAAACCAGACAATTCCTTTGAATTTTTTGTCAAAAATTAAGCTTTCAGCAATAATAAGCATTACCGGGTGCATGGTTACCAGAACAGAGGCAGATGCAACAGACGTATAGTGTAGCGAAGCGATCCAGAAAGAGAAATGCAAACCAAGACATAAACCGGCAATAATCAGCCATTTTACTTTAACACCTTTTTGTTCAAGGCTTTTAATCGACTCCCGCTTCGGCAGCCAAAAAGGCAGCAGAATTAAAACCGCAAAACCGGTACGCATTGCAGCGAGTGTAAGGGGTTCCACATCGGTTGCAAAACGTACAAGTATTGGGGCAAAACCAAACGTTAGTAACCCCGCAATGAGCAGAAGAGTAACTTTAAGTACAGGTGTATCTTGCCTGGAATTCAAAAGAATTACCGGATTCTGTCCATCGACCGGACAAGTTCTTCATCTTTTTTAATTCCTCTGCCGGCCAGCCAGAATAGCATTAATACAAAAACAATGATACCGGCACTAAGTACCTCGCGCCATAAAAAAGTACCAAAGCCTCCCATTGAAAACAGAACACCTGCAGCAAAGCCAAGTGCCACAATTTGGGTATAGGTACCAATTTTTACCCACATCAACTGGGTTTCCCTGTTTTTAAAAAGAAAAATGGCAATACCCGCACAGGCAAGTGCAACTGTGAGAGACATCGCCAAGCCTAACCCAATCCAGGGTATCGGGTCATTCACTGCATGGCTGTATATCGGGGTAAAAAAAACAATCGTATTCAGTATTACTGCAAGTGCCAGGTAAACCGTCTGTATTCTTTGTATCACGTTACGTTCAGTTAGTTTTTATATTCAGAGCTTAGAAAATACAACTCCAGATAATGAAATAACAAACCTGTTAACATTTATCTTTTCATCAATGCAGCAGATCTCTGGGCAACCGAATCAAACGCTGAATAGAGCACCGGCACTACAACGAGCGTCAAAAATGTAGCGAATGTAAGTCCGCTGATAATGGCAATTCCCATCGGGCCCCAGAACGCGGTACTGTCGGATCCAAACTGGAAACGCGGATCAAAGTCGGTAAACAGGTTTACAAAATCTATATTGATCCCGAAAGTTAAGGGTACCAATCCAAGTATTGTGGTAAGTGCCGTTAACAGCACAGGCCTGAAACGGATCATACCTGCTTCAATAATGGCATCTTTTTTCGCTTTACCTGCTTCACTCAGCTGTTTCACATAATCAAGCAGTACGATGTTGTTCACACAAACAATACCGGCAAGCGAAATGATACCAATAAAGGTCATCAGGCCAAACGGTGTTCGTGTTAACACCAGCCCGAGCAGCACACCAATCAGACTTAACCCAACTGCTACAATAATAATCAGCGGTGATACCACATTGTTGAACTTGGTAAGCATAACAAGGAAAATCAGTGCAAAACCGACCATTAATGCAGTTGTCAAAAACCCGAACGCTTCTTCCTGATCTTCACTTTCACCGGTATATTCCATGTTGTATCCGAGCGGCAGGTTATCCCTGTATTCCTGTAGTTCTTTCTGTGCAGCTGCCAGTACTTCAGGCCCGCTAAATCCGGGTGCGGCCTCTCCCACTACCGTAGCCGTTCGTCTTAAGTTCAGGCGGGTGATTGTTCCCAGGCCGCTTCCTTCCACAAAATCTGCAACGCTAACGAGCGGTATTGCAGGACCACCCGGTGCACTCACATTCAGATTTCTGAGACTTTCAAGATCCTGACGGTCTTCGGGGCGCAGGCGCACCATAATATCATACTCATCTTCGCCATCCCGCCATTTGCTTGCTTCAAGTCCATTATTTGCAATTCGAATTGTCTGAGCAATATCCTGCACGCTTAATCCAAAGCGGCTTGCCCGCTCATAATCAATTAAAACACGATACTCGGGTAATCCGCCACTCACATTATTGCGAACATCCACCAGTCCCGGTATATCGCCGGCCATGGCTGCATCATTCAAAATTTCTGTAATATCTCTTGAGATCCGGACTATTTCGTCAAAATCCTCACCAGATACTTCAATATTAACAGGCGGCCCGGTTGGAGGTCCCTGCTGTTCGCCATCAATTTTTACAATTACGTCCGGTATATCACGAACAATTTCACGAATCTTTGTCATGGTTTTTGAAGAAGATTCAGCACGGTCTCCATAGTCAACCAGGTTGATCCGCACACGCGATAACTCAGGACTTGGCTGCGGGCTGCCGCCAAAAAATACATCTCCCGATACACCCACATTGGCCTGAATATTTTCAATATTGGCACGCACTTTCGGATCTTCTTCGATCAGCTTGTAGAGACGCTCCTGCACATCGCGTGTAATCTCGTCTGAGGCATACACATTCATTCCAATTGGCCCCTCAAGATTGATAATAATTGAACTCGGATCAGTGGATGGAAAGAATTCCTGACCGGTATTGATAACCACATTCAGAGCAAAGATGGTTACAAAAATTCCCATCACGCTGTTAAGCAATAAAGCCCGGTTATCTGTCAAAATCAGCGGCTTTTCATTATTCACCAGAAAGCCCAAAGACCCTATAACTATAAGAATCAGAGGCAGCATCATCAAAACAAGCCATACAAATGGTTCTACGGTTTGGCCGATTGAAACTAACAACAAAATAACAGCGATTAATACAGCCAAAATGATACCGCCAATTACCGATACTTTACCACCTCTATATATTGCCTCAACTGAGTGAATGAGTGCACCGATAATTCCGATTACTACAATACCGCCACCAACAAATGAAAGCTGAATTCCCAGGGGAGAAAATGTTGAAAAAAGGAGTCCTAAAATTGCCAGCAAGATCCCGATCAGGATTGCACCCAGTGAAAACGTATTTTTCAGCAAGGAACGCGGAGTTGAATAATCTCTGACAAGGATCCAATTCAAAAATGACTTGTAAATTTCCAGCACCGCTGGCAGCGTTTCCTCATTAAACCGTATAGATAACGGTTTGACAATAAACTTATACGTAACCACGAAAAAGATTACGGTCAGAATCAAAACAACAAGTGAAATCCAGTTGGATGCCGCTATCATAACAGCTAACAGTAAAATGATTCCTGCAATTATTCCCTTCACAATTCCGGGATAGGTTCTCTTTTCATCCGTATCAAGCCGAACAAGATATCCTGTTAACACCGGATAGAGTACAAGTGCCACAAAAAGGGAGCAAAGCAGAACAATTATCAGTGTTAGCGGCAAAAAGCCCATAAACTGTCCGATCACTCCCGGCCAGAAAAGCATCGGAATAAATGCTGCCAAAAGGGTTGATGTTGCAGCGATCAGAGCATATCCTACTTCATCCGCACCGCGCTTTGCAGCATCAAACCGTTCATAACCCATTTCCCTGTATCGATAGATATTCTCGACCACCACAATGGAGTTATCTACCAGTAATCCAAGGGCAATAATTAAACTAAAAAGAATAACAAAGTTGGCCGTGTACCCAAGGGCCAGCAAAACAATGAACCCAATCATGATAGAGAGCGGCACAGCTGTACCCACAAGCAGTGCATTTCGGATACCAAGGAAGAAGACAAGCACCAGAATTACAAACAGCATACCGCTTATGATGCTGTTCTCAAGGTCGGAAATCAGTTGTTTGATATCCTCACTTTGGTCTCCGGTAATAATAACGCTTGTTCCCGAGGGCAGCGGGAATTCATCAATTACCTGGAAAACCTCCTCTACAGTTTCAATGATATTGAGGCCCGGTCGTTTTTTCAGGTTCAGGCTGATTACCTGGTTATCCTGAATCTCCTCATCCGGAAGATCCACTTTTTTTCCGTTATCATCGATTTTGTATGCACGCAGGCGGGCAAAACTTTCGCGGTCTTTAAATCCGAATTTTACATCTGCCACATCCCGCATATAAACCAAACCCGGACCGAGAGGTCCTTCACCCATCGGGCGGGCCACCACTAAATCATTAATTTCATAGGGATGCTGGAATTCACCGCTTACACGCAACAAATAACTCATCATATCCACATCCATTGTTCCGCCGGGAATGGTAAGATTTTGTCCCTGTATGGCCTGTACAAGCTGGCCAAATGATAATCCGTATCCATTCAGTGCTGCAAGGTCAACATTCACCTGTACTTCACGCTCCACTTCACCAATCATTTCCGCTTCGCGAACACCTGATACAGTCTCAAGCTCATCCTGCAGCCGCTCGGCTACTTCAGTAAGCCTCGAGAGCGGATAATCTGCAGCCAGGTTAACTGTCATAATCGGGATCAGGTCATCGATGTCGATTTCGATGATAAAGGGTTCTTCCGCATCGGGTGGCAGATCGGCTTTAGCAATATCCACCCGTTCGCGAACCCGCTGACTGGCTTCCACCATAGGTACATCAAGGTCGAACTCTACCACCACACTGCTTACACTCTCGTTTGTTACCGATGATATTTCGGTGACCCCGGTAATACCCTGCAGCTCGCGCTCGATGGGCTGAGTAATCAGTGATTCCATATCACTTGGGCTGATTCCGGGATAGATTGTAGTGACAATAAATATCGGAATTTCAACGGCCGGGTTGGATTCTTTCGGAATTGTGATATAACTGTACAGCCCGGCAAATACCAGGATCACAGCCAGAACTACAATCACCGTTCTGTTTTTTAAAGTAACTTCAGTTAGTTTCATCTTCGATGCCTCAAGTCTCCTTGCAGAATTTTAGTTTAATAAGATGCTACAGATCGCTGTTCTGATTGAATCCGCCTTGCTCTTTCAAGACTTCCTTCCGTTTTCAAAATGTTCAGATGGTCGCCAGAACTAAGGTTTCTCATTCCGGAAACCACTACTTCATCCCCTTCACTCAGACCCTCTTTGATCTGGATGATGGCACCTGATGCAGGGCCCGTTCTGACACTGACCAGTTCGGTCACCTTCCTGTCATTTTCTTCTCTCACCACAAACACAAACGTTCCCTCCTCATCACGGACTATTGCGGTTCTTGGAATAATAACCACACCCGAAAGCATTTCTCTCTGAACCTGAAGATCAGCAACCATATCCGGTTTAATTCTCTTTTGCGGATTCGACAATTCCACTTCAATCGTAAACGTCCGCGTATCGGGGTCGATCACATTACCGGCATAGGTCACCTTGCTTTCACGGACTTCATCTGCGAGTGATAAAAATCGAAGCTTTACTTCTGATCCTTCCCGAATGTCTCCCGCATAGCGCTCGGGAATTCCGGCCATAATTCGTACCTGGTCTGTATTTACCAGACGTGCCACAGGCTGCCCCGGGTTGATAAGTTCACCGGAACGGATCATGCGATCCTCTACCCTTCCATTAAACGGAGCCGAGATATGCACATCCTGAAGTTGTTTTTCGGCTTGCTCGAGCTGTGCTTTGGCCTGATCACGCTGTGCCCGTGCACTATTATAATCCTGCGTACTGATAATAGAATCAGCATACAACGCTTTCAAGCGGTTGTATGTATCATCTGCCAGCTCAAAGCTGGTTTTAGCGGCTGAATATTGTGCACGTGTCAGCCGATCGTCAAGCTGCGCGATTACGCCTCCCTTCTCAACATGCTCACCACGGTTCACGATCGATAAAATCCTTCCGGATGTTTCAGCTGATATTACAGCATCGTCAATAGCTTCAACAGTACCGGTAAGCCGGATAAAGTCATTAAAATCATCCAGTTCAATGGCAACCGTTTCAACAGGCACCTGCCGGACGCGATCTTCCGCATTGTTGTTTGCGTTATTCGCTTCATCGCACGCTATTGCAAATGCAGCGGTTAAAACTACCAATAAGACTTTTTTATAAGATTGTAACATGGTTTTTCAATTAACAGAATAGAATATATTATTAGTTATTTTCTGACAGAACCGGGCTGCCGATCGCTTTTTCGTACCGGCTTAATGCAACTTTATAATCATGCACAGCGGCCAGATAATTGAGTTTGCTTTGGTCCAGTAATGATGAAGCCTGCCGCTCCTGGAGTGGTGTGCCGGCTCCTTCCCTGAGGCGGGTCACTGCAAACTCGTAGTTCAATTCGGCCTGCTCAAGATTTCGTTCCTGGCTGCGAATTCTTTTCAGAGCCGTTTCAACCCCTCTTACAGCTTCTTCTATTTCGAGATAGATCGCATTTTTCTGAAACTCGAGATCTAGGTTTGCCTGTTTTGTTTCGATATGATTTCTCTGCATCTGCATACTGGTTTGAAATCCGCTGAATATTCTCCAGTTCATTCGTACACCTACAGCAACAGCGCTATTCCAGTATGAATCATCGAAAAATCCGCGTTCATCTGCTCGAAATGTGAAAGATTCACCTTCTATCGGGCTGACTGAAACTCTGTCAGATGGTACCTGCCCGATATATGCAGCATTAGCAAAAGCATTCACAGTAGGGAAGTAAGATGAGCGGGTTATACTACGCTCTACACCAAGCAGGTCGATCATGCCTTCGGTTTGCGCAATATCCGGCCGTTGCTGCACTGCAATTTCATAAGCCCGGTCTGCATCATAAACAGTTGGAACAGAATCCGAGTCATTTAACACTAATTCGCCCCTCAGTGCAATAGATGTTCGGGTGGGAATACCCAGTTGTAATGCAAGATTTTTTGTTGCCAGAAGTGCCTGATTTTCAGCTTCAATAAGATTTGTTTCAAGGTTTACAAGTTCCACTTCGGCACTAACCCGGTCAAACTTTGACAAAATCCCTGCTTCTACTGAACGCTTCGTTTCTTCAACTGTTTTGGCCAGCCGGTCAACACTTGCTCTTAATACATTTACCTGCTCCTCCGCAAGTAAAGCATTATAGAAAGAGCGCTTTACAGTGTTTACGACTTCCTGACGTTCCGCTTCAATCTGATCCTCACTGATTTTCCGGAATTGACGTGCTCCGCGAATTGCCGCAAATGCAGCACCGTTATAAATAGCCTGGGTTACAGAAACACCAAAATCAAATTGGTTTTCAACCGCAAACGGATTAGTATCATCAAAGCCCGGCGGTGTAATACCTGCATCCTGAAATCCCTGCTGCTGCCTTTCTAAAAATTCATCCAATGGAATGGGTGAGGTATCGGGGTCACCGTCAGTCCGTGCAATCTCATTAAACTGCAGCCATTCAAGAGCACCAAATGTTTCAAATAATCCACCGGCGTCGGAACCGGCAAAAGGATTGGGAGTTCTGATATTCCTTGTATAGTTACCGGATGCATTAATCTGCGGATAAACCGACCCCCATGCTTCACGAATTTGAGTATCGGCTATTTCAATATCAAGTAAACCTCTTCTGATCATGTAGTTGTTTACAAGCGCTATCTGAATGGCCTCTTCAACAGAAATGTAGATCTGGTCTTCCGAAGCTTCCGGCTCCGGCATCTCGATTTGAGCTTTTATTTCAGGAATAAATAGTACTGACATTAACAAAAGTAAACCGGCTACTTTTTTCATTATATCCTGACTCATTTCAATTATTAAATTAAGTTTTAAATCCAATTTACGTTAAAGATGATTGTTTGTTACAAATTTTATGACTCTCAGTCACTTACTTTCTCATTCCTGAACCAATTAATTTGATAAAACCATTTATTAATGATTTTAAACTAACATCAACCTCATCCAATACCTTCATGCGATGTTTTTCGTGTTTCAAAAACGCTATGTGCATAACCCCTTTGGAAGCCCCCCAAATAATCAATCCCAACACTTTAGGATCAAACTCATCTTTAATCGAATTATCCTGCATCCCAATCTGAAGCGCACGTACTATATAGGTCATCGCCTGTTCGGCATTTTCTTCGCATTGGGCAGCAATTTCACTTTCTTCAATTACATCCTGGTCAATAATGTTTTCATAATAGCTGAAAGCGGTAAAATAGACGGGTTGCCTTTGGATAAATTCGAGATATGTTTGGCCAAGCTCTTCCACAATTTTAATTCCGGGAAGATTTTTCGTGATTACTTTTGCCATCTGCTGATTCAATAAAGCTGAACCTCTTTCGCAAAGTGCAAGGTAGATTGAAGTTTTGCTTTTAAAATAAAGATACAATGTTCCTTTGCCGACCTCAGCCCTCTCTGCCAGCTCATCCATTGTTAATCCTTCAAATCCTTTTTCAGATACTATTTCAAGAGCAGCATCAATTATCGCCTCCCTGCGAGCCAGTTTTTCCCGTTCTTTGCGTGTAAGTTTTTTCTCCATATATGACTAACAGTCAAAATTTGAATAACAGTCAGTAAACTACCAATTTCATAACCGCGTTCCAACAGATCAAAAAAATATTTTTAATAGTTCAGTACACCATTATAATTGCAACTGAAAGCTGTGTAAAACTTTTGGAAATGATTATTTGATTAGAAAATTAAAGCATCCTCGTACACAGCGAAGACTAATCCTCAACTTTTTTTCATATCTTAGGCGGCTGAAAACTTACTATGGCTGTAAATAAATCTCATCTTCTTACTGATTTATCCCTCCTTTGCATTGCATTTGTCTGGGCATTGAATTTCTCTGTGGTAAAAGCCAGTCTTGCCGAAATTGATCCATACATCTTCAACTCACTGAGATTTATATTAGCCTCATCTTTTATCTGGATTGTTCTTATCCGAAAAAAAGAGTGGTTTTCAGTAGATAAAAAAGACTGGCTGCCGTTAGTAGCTTTGGGATTACTTGGGAATTTTCTATATCAGTGGCTTTTCATTGCAGGAATAGATCTTACACTTGCAGCAAATGCAGCTGTGATGCTGGGAACCATCCCAATTTGGGTTGCAATTTTTGCACATTTCCTTTCAATAGAACTTTTAAATAAACTAAAAGGCACCGGGGTAGTTTTCGCATTTATTGGGGTTACATTTATTGTTGTGTATGGTGAGAATCCGATATCGTTCGGCTCCGACACTTTTCTTGGCGACATCACAATTGTTACTGCAGCAGTTGTTTTTGCGATATTCACAATTATTTCAAAAAGCTACCTCACTCGGTACACTCCGCTTCAGTATTCTGCAATTATGACAACCGTTGGTGCAGTTTCACTTACACTTCTGGCAATTCCTTTTGCCTCACCCACCGATTGGAATGATGTTTCGGCAATTGCATACGGCGGCGTATTTTTCAGCGGTCTGCTTGCAATTGGAGTAGCTTTTTTGGTTTGGAATAATGGCATTCAGAAAGTGGGCGCTGTACGCACAGCTACTTATCAAAACCTGGTACCGGTGCTTGGCCTGTTATTTGGAATATTATTACTTGGTGAAAGTCTGCAAACACTTCAATATCTTGGCTCTGCTATTGTAATTGCTGGAATATTGATGACCCGTTACGGCAGATTCTGACTGAAAAAACAAATTAATTTTTGGCTGACACTAAACCTGTAAATCCCATAAAAGAAGATCACATTCCTTTCGTTTGTGTAGTTCATAATCTTTATCTTAGTTAAAATTTTTAAAACAGATTTGAATGGTTCAAAAAAGCATTACACGTTTTGCAACTTTACTGGTTGGACTCACCTTACTATTATCGGGCACATTGTCAGCTCAAAATAATGATGAAGAAGACAGACGCGACAGGACAGGCATTCAGCTTCCGGCCACCATCGGTTCCACTAAATTATTTGTGGATGAAGTAGGCCTTCAGTTTTTAACAGATATGGTTCCGGGATCCGGATTTTTTGATCCTGATACTTATATCATCGGCCCTCAGGATGTATTAACCGTAGATGTTAAAGGGCCGGTTTCGGTAAATGCACGGGCACTTGTAGTTAATCCTAATGGGTACTTATTCATGCCTTACGCCGGTAATATTGAGCTTGCTGGATTAACTATAGCAGATGCAACCACAAAAATTAATGAAGCTCTGAGAAAAGAACTTCGTGATTTCGAGCTGAGCCTGAGTGTTCAGATGCCCCGTCCTGTTGAAGTGCAGATTGTAGGAGATGTGCCCTTCCCCGGAAAGTACAAACTGCCTGCCGGTGCACGGCTCGATCTTGCCATTTTTCCAGCGATTACAGAAGGCGAGCTGCCTTCCGAAGGACGAAACACACCGCGTTATCGTAGTCAATTTCTGACAGCCACTAACTATTCACTCAGAAATATCTCCATTGAAAGAGAAAACCCTGACCTGAGTACAGATGGCGACCTGATCAGCTATTTTTCTGCCGGTGTGCAGGCAGCCAACCCTTATGTTTATGATGGTGATATCATACATATTCGCCAGGTGAATGAACACTCACCACGGATTAGCGTTTCAGGTGCAGTGCAAAATGCCCAGGAGATTGAGTACCGTGAGGATGATTCGGTAGGAACACTTTTGCGATTGTCAGGTGGTTTCAGAGATGGGGCTGATCGATCGGTAGCTAAATTATACAGACGAGGACAGTATGGCGTAACCGTACAGGAAGTATCTCTTGATGATCCTGAAACCTCGGACATTATGCTTGAGCCGGACGACAGGCTGATCATTCCTTACCTTAAAGATGCAACGCGCAGTGCCTCTGCGTGGATATACGGTGAAGCGATTAATCCCGGTAACTACCCGATCGATAATGATGAAACCACACTTAAAGAGCTTCTTGATCTTGCCGGAGGGCTCACAAATGCTGCATTGCCAAACGCAGCCTGGCTGCTTCGAAGCGTACCTACCGACAGACAAGTTCCCGCTGCAACCGGTGTTGATACCCGGCAGTTGATGCGAACATCAAACCAGATTCAACAAGGTTTTGAGTATCTTGAAATGGAGCAGCAGCTTGGCTCTGAGCGTAGAATGTACATAAATTTGAAAGATGAGCGGGAGCTGGAACAGATTCGGCTTAATGACGGCGACCGGCTTTATATTCCGCGGGATTATCAAAATGTTGTATTGTACGGACAGTTTAACAATCCGGGCAATTATCAGTTCGATCCGGGAATGTCGGTAAGTCAATATATTGAAAAAGCGGGCGGGTTCAGCCTGATTGCAGATACAGAACGGCTTTATGTGATTAAAGCAGGTAGCCGCGCATGGAAAAATCCGGAAGATACAACAATCGAATCGGGTGACATGATTTTTGTAGACAGAGTTCCATTCGATGAATTGAACGCCATGAGAAATTATGACCTTCAGCTTCGTAACCTGCGGAGAAGTAACCTGCAGCTAATTCTGACAACGGTTTCCACCATAACTGCTGTAATAACAACTTACGTTGCAATCACGCGGTAGTATCACAAACAGTAACACGTGAAATTACTTTATATCACACAATATTATCCCCCCGAAGTTGGTGCCGGAGCTGTTCGCAGCAGTGTGATGAGCAAGGTACTGGCTGGCGATGGTTGGGAAGTGGATGTGGTGTGTGAGCGCCCAAACTATCCAACAGGCGTACTGAACGATTCTTATAAAAAATACTGGGCCTATAAAGACAAGGCAGACGAAAACCTTTATATACATCGTATATGGGCAGTTGCCAACCAACGGAAAAACGTAGCGGAACAGCTGCTTTTTTTCATCTCTTTTATGATCTCAAGCTTTTTCTACCTGTTGGTGCATCCTAAAAAGTATGACGTCATCTATGTAACCTCACCGCCCATATTCGCAGGCATTTCGGGTTACCTGTTAAGTAAAATCTTTGGATCAAGATTTGTGTTTGAAGTGCGTGATATTTGGCCTGATTCGGCAGTTAACCAGATCGATCTCGAAAATGAGTCGTTTTTTATCCGGTTTGGCCGGAAAATTGAAAAATGGCTCTACCACAATGCCGACCTGATTGTGCCTGTTACATCCGCAGCTGAAAAAATTATCCGAAAAAGAAGCAACAATACTCCCACAGCCGTTATACCCAATGGAGTAGATCTGAATCTTTTTCAAAAAATGAAAAAGCCTTCAGAAGGAATTGATGAAGAGTATGACAAATCGAAATTCAGGGTAGGTTATGTGGGGTCATTGGGTGTTATTCACGACTTGAGGACATTTGTAGAAGCCGCCAAGCTGTGCGAAAAAGACCCGGAAATTCAGTTTGTTATTGTAGGTGATGGAGGGCGCAACAACCAGCTGCAGGATATAATCGAAGAGTTTAAACCAAACAATCTTGATTGGGTTGGTTTAAAAAAACATAAGCAGATACCTTATTACATCTCAAGCTTCGATATTGCAGTAAACCCCATCAATCCTTCTAAAGCATTCGAATCGATAGTAACTGTTAAATTTTATGAGTATCTGGCATGCGGTGTTCCGGTTATTACCTGCGGCCGCGGAATGATGGAAGAGATAGGTAACAAAAGCGGAGCTGCAGTTACTATTGAGCCGAAAAACCCGGAATTACTTGCAAAAAATATCCGGATGATAAAAAATAACCGTGCTGAAAGAGAAAAATTATCCAAATCCGGTCCGGTATTCATAAGAAAAGAGTTTTCCAGAGAGATTCTTGCCGGCCGCCTATCAGAACTTCTAAAAGAAACTGCGACTGATTAACTTTTCACTCCTTCAGTAAACAGGCAGTTTCCTGCAAAAATCAACCCTACGAGTAGCATCAGGTTACTGTCAGTTAATGCACCGCCATAAAACTGGTAGAAAGTAACATAACCAATTAAAGCAGTGAGCAGCGATATGTAAAGTATCTTTTGGTATTCATTAACCGATTGTTTGAATGCGGCATACCCAGTCTTTACAACACAATAGAAGAGAAATAAAAAAAGCAGTAAGCCTGCCAGGCCGAGTTCTGCCATTACTTTATAGGTTACATTATGCGGCATATTTACACCAACCGACTGCTGTAGAGTAAAATAATCGGTGAACCGCTCGGGAAAGCCGCCAAACCCGACACCCAACATATAACTTTCAAAAAACATATTCATCCCGGCTATAGCCAGCATCATACGTATACCGGCTGAATCATCCGCACTTGTTCCAAATGCAACTTCATAAATCCGGTCGACTGTGGTAAGAAGAGCTGACCTGAATTCCGGAATCACCAAAACAGTTGCAAATGCAAGTGTTCCAAGTACAAAAGAGAACTTCCATTGCTTAGTCAGTGATATTGTTAAAAGCACGATGATAACAAGTGAGATCAATCCGCTTCGCGAAAATGACGCAACTATTCCGCCAAGTAAAACAACAAACAAGATGGAAGATATAATCCTGTATTTCCAATTAAGATTTGAAAATGTGACAGCTGCCGTAGCCGCAGCAGGGATGAAGAGAATTGCTGCAAACCTGTTAGGATCGTGATACAAACCTCCTGCTGATACTCTTGTTAGTGATGCTCCTGCGCCAAGTATATTTTCTATGGCAATTTGTGGATTCATCATGTATTCGGCAACAGAATAAGCAGATAAAACTACCCCAACCACTACAAGGCCGGCAAGTATATATAACGCATGCCTGTGTTTCTGAACCACATTCATGATATACAGAATAAATATGAGCAGGATAACAAACCGAAGAGCGTTAAAGAATCCGGCATCCCGGCCGGGACTGTAAACAAGAGATATAAAAATAAGCGACAATAATATTAATACAGGTAATTCGAGGCCTGTTAATCGAATCTCAAATTTTTTGTAGTAAAAAGCGTGCAGTACCAATATCAATAAACCTGCTACCAGAAAAAATTGGAACAGGGTAACAGGCAGCGGAGAACTCTCAAAAAAGTAATACAGGGCACCTAAAAATGAACCGATTGTAATGGGAAATAACATCAGCCATGGGTGCTGAAAACAGAAATAAGCAAACACCCCTGCCACAATAGTCAGAAAAAAAAGCACAAACGCCAGCTGGTAGCTAAATAATAAAAGTAAACCCGCAAGGAGCAGGGTTAACAGGCCGGCAACCAGGCTGATCAACAGAGTTTCATCCTGTAGCTTGTAGCTGAGCATTACTTTTTAAATGACAGTTCTTCCCTGATTTGTATTAGCTTTTGAGCAGCATCCGACTCCGGATCTCTCATTATCTCTTTAATCGCAATTACAATAAACGCTATAAATATAGAAAAGAGCATTCCGGCCAATACAATAATAGCACGCTTCGGGCCGTCTTTGTAGGTTGGGAAGTTTGGTTCATCCACTAATTCAATTCCGCTGGTGCTGTTGCGATATGTAATGCGCTGCTGTTCAAGCTGGGGAAAAAGAGTTTCCTTAATAGCCTGCTGTATTTCTACATCACGCTGTAATCTTACAAATTGCAAAAGCAGGTCCGGAAAATCGAGCAGCGGATAAAAAGTATCATCCATCTCTTCAAGATCTTCGCTTCGATCGATATAACTGCGATATGCATTTCGCAATTCGCGCAATTCAAGTTGTTTGGTTCTGTACTGAGGGGTACTGCGATCCAGCACATCATCCAAAACAGCCAATTCAATCTCTTTAAGAGTAATTTCTGATTTTAAATCTGCAAGGCCCTCGATTAACGCAGAAATTTGTGTACTCACCTGAAGAATGCCATATTCATTTTGAAATTGATTCAACCTATTTTCGGCAGCTTCAAGATCTTCGAGGTTCTGCTCGTACCGTTCTTCGAGTATAATTAATAACTCATGAGACGAAATGCGGTTATACTTTTCCATCTCTTTGTTCAGTTCATCTAAAATAAACTTATTCATCTCTTGTGCACGTTCCGGCTCCCTGTCTATTACAGAAAGTTTAACAGATACAATCGGGTTAAACCCAAATCCTCCTTCACGTACCGGTTCAATATCGATATTCTCATTCAGTTTTTTCAGTAGCTCTTCCTGGATATCTGACCTGTAAACTTCACTAAGATTAAACTCATCAATTATATTCGATCTGAGAGTCTGACTATTCAAAACCACAAGAATGGTTTCACCGCCCACCCTGTCACGCGCCAGGTTAATAGGAGCAAGAGTCTGAATTAATCCGCCAACGGAAGGTGCCGGCTGTTGAAGCTGAATAATCTCTGAGCTTGACCTGAACGTTTGCGGCCAAACCAGGCTGATGATCAG
>SLAU01000256.1 GCA_007126675.1 Balneolaceae bacterium | reverse complement strand
CTTGGTTTTCCTCAGTTGGGAGCGATCGGTACAGGATATGCGTCAGCCATCGTATTTACAATAATGTGCATTGCAATGGTTTGGTTTACTGCTTCGTATGACTCATTCAAGAGGTTTGAAATTTTTAACCGCTTCCGGTTGCCAGAGAAAAAATACCTCCTCGAGCTTCTGAGGATCGGGGTTCCGATCGGTATCAGTTCTGCAATGGAAGTTACAATGTTTGCAGTAGTCAGTTTGCTGGTCAGCACATTGAGTACTGTAGATATAGCCGGCCACCAGGTTGCAATTAACTTTGCGTCTATATGTTTTATGATACCTTTCGGATTATCTGTTGCAATTTCTGCCAGGGTGGGTAATTCAGTCGGAAGAGGTAAAATTGAAGAAGCACGATTCCGCGGCTATGTGGGGGTGGCTATCTGTATTCTGCTAATGTTTGTAACAGCTACAATCTTGTTTGTTTTCCCTGAACAAATTGCGAGAATCTATACTCGTGATACCGAAGTAATTGCAGTTGCCGTTCAATTGCTATTTCTTGCAGCCATTTTTCAAATATCCGATGGGCTTCAGGTAGCAGGTTTTGGCGCACTGCGTGGTTTAAAAGACACAAAAATACCGATGTTTGTAAACCTGGTAGCCTACTGGATCATAGGAATTCCTGTGGCTTATTATCTCGGTTTTAGTTTTGAGCTTGGAGCGCCGGGTTTGTGGATGGGACTCATTGCCGGGCTGACTATTGCCGGTATACTGCATAATCTCCGATTTTATTTTAAAACCGGATCGGATCAATACCTCCGCCAAAACTGAAATTAAAACCGAAGGTCAGTGTTGGTCCGCCCATAAAATCGAGATCATCAGCACCGGGAAACCAAAATCCCCTCCAGCCGGCTTCAAGATAAAACTGACTTCTTTGTGAGGTCGGAACTATAAATCCACCGCTCCCGCTTAAAAACACACCAATTTCTCTTTCTCTCTCCGATCGGGTGCCCGAAACAGATCTGCGGACTGAAGCTATTCCCAATCCCGGTCCAACTCTTGCATAAAAATGAAATGTTTCAGGTTCACCGTGAATTCTGTAGCGAGGGTGCGATACACCAAATGGCAAATGATATCCTATCGTAACACCTGTAAAAACCCCAGGGTTTGAATTATCCTCTGCTATCACTGAACTGCTTGTTGATAGTGCAATCAGCCCGGCATATATGGATGATTGTTCAGGCCTGTAAATACCTTCAAATCCAAGCCCGTATTTTCCAAAAAACAATCCTGATGTAAAATATTCCCTGCGATCATAGTTTGGAGTCGAGTAGATATTGTAGGGATCGGTATCCGGAAGCAAAATAATCGGGGCTGATGTTGAATCCTCTTTTTCAGTTTTGCTTGTATCTGCTACTGCCGTTACAATCCCGAAAAGAAACTCTTCAGAAAGTGGTTCACCATTAGCCGTTAAAGCAGACAATAAAAGAAGTATGATGATCAATAGTGCTCTCATGGTCAAAACGGTTAACTGCTACAAATCAATAGCTTGATGCTGCTTCAATAAGGATAATTTTGATTAAAAATGTTGTTTGTAAAATAATAATCAATTACTTAATTAACTGCATTTGTCCCTGTTGGCTGTATATACCATTTAAATTAAGATTATATATATAGTTTCCACTTGCAGCATTACTTAAATCTACTCGAAAGTTATGCCAACCTGGATATCTATATCCGAGATATTTTTCCATATGGCGCCTGCCATTTAAGTCATAAATTTCAAGTATAACTTCCCCTGGCTGTTCAAGAATAAAAGAAATTACTGTTGAACTATTAAACGGATTGGGATAGTTGGGATGTAACTGAATCGGACCAGCTTCGAAGTTAGTTGGTGGCTCATTAATTCTTGCTGGTTCCTGAATTGCTCTACTTTTGTAAAAATAAGCTTTAAAATTTTCATTATTGTATGTATCACTCCAAACCAGATAAAGTTTTTGCGTTGCTTGATCAATGGCCAATTTAGCAGAACCTGGAAAAATTGCTGATTCAATTGTTCTATTATTTCCCCAAGCCTTGTTTAATGGATTCCATTTAGCATAATGAAGTGTTTTTTCACTTGGTCTTGTACCTCTTTGGATTGATTCAGCTGTCCAGTGAACAGTTCCATAATTATCTACAACTATATCAAAACTCAAAATTTTGTTAGATGAAAAATCACTATCGGGTTTCAGTTTCAAAAAACTTTTAGCATCATACCAAGTATTACCACCATCCTCTGAATAGGTATGCCACATTTCGTCAGGTAACAATTCTCCACTTGTTTGCCTTCCCCAAATTACATGAAGTGTCCCATCTAAAGAAGAATCTAATCTGAGCATTAAGCCCGGTTCAGACTCAGAAACAAAAATTAGCTTTCTGTCTGACCAAGTTTTTCCATTGTCATCAGAATATTGAATAAAAATATCATTGGTACTTACATGTTCATGAGAGGAACCAAAAGCGGCAATAACAATACGATCATCAGGCAAAATTGATATATCTGGAGAATGTCCGATGTCAAAAAGTTTCATATCACTCCAATTCCCTGAAACATCCCGATTCAAATATCCAGATACCGGCATATATCCTGTTACAGGCTCACCATTTAGATCAGTTGTTTGAAATGTACTATCTGTATGAAAAACAGTATGTAATTGGTTACTACTGTTAACTGCCATGTTAGCCGGAAAACTTAAGGATCCAATCCCTAAACTTGACAACTCACCATCATATACCGAAATCGATTCTTCATACTCCAGATCATCCTTGTATCTATTGTATATCTTTGATGTAGCAAAACCAGCAATTCTTGGACGTGGAATTTCCCACTCTTTGAAAAATGGATCTACTCTTCTCTCTCCCCACATAAAATGTAGTGCTCCGATATGATCACGTTTGATTGAAATAAACTCGGATGGATATGTTTCATCTGCTAATCGCTGAACAATTTGATTTCCGCTCTCGTCAATTTGCAAATGATATACTTTTGTAAAATCTAAAGAATCTCCCGTGATACCCCCGTCGAAAAGAGTTCGGAAATGCCTTTTAATTATATCAAATATACCATCATGTATCACAAAGTCCAGTTCAGTCTGATTAGTATCAGGACTTACATAAAGCAATTCAGAGGTATCCCAAAGTTCAGAGGTAGAATTTTTTATCGGTACATTTACCCAAAAAAAATAAATTACTACTAACACACTAAAACACCACGCCATCTTCCCTTTAATTAAAAACATCCTTCAGTTAATTTTTATTAAATTAAATAGAGGTTCAATAATTGAACCTCTACTCAGGGAGTATTTAAAAATTTGCATCATCAAATGTCCAAAGAATTACTGTTCCACCTCCATCATCCCCAAACTCTTCATCAGAAAACATGTGATTCCCTGATTGTTGCCAATGTTCTGAGGTATACATTTGTTTTGTTGCAGATAGTGAGACCGCTGCATTTGCCCTGTTATGGCCACCATCCCATAAATCTGTTAACAAAACCCCACTTCTATATGAAGAGCCGATAACATCAATAAAATAGATAGGTTCAGATGCCCATGACCAAGATGCCATGGAAACCGCATATGCAGCTTCAAATGTCGAAACTTCCGAACCTGCTGATATTTGGATTGGGTCTCCTGGGTCTGGGTCTGGATCAGGTAGTCCGCCACCGCCACAATTAGGTGGGCAAATACAATCACTAAGAATTACAACATTCTCACCGACTGACTGTATATGTGGTGGGCCCGGACAGCTTAGAGTACCGGATTCAAACATAGAAATAAATAAATCATTTCCAGCTTCCCAATTAGGTTCAATAGACTCACCATTCAATTTTTGATTTTTTTCAATACCAAATTTTTCAAAAATACCTCTATCTGAAAATTTAATATCTAAACCAGAAATAGGGCCAATCTCAGGCATTATGCGAGATTCTATCTCATCTGAATCAAAGTCTAATACTTTATAATTTAATTCAGAATCATCATTTAGTTCAGAGTCAATAGAAACCTGACTATTACAACTTAGTGCAAAAAGAAAAAATACACCAAATAACAGTATTAAAGTTGGTTGGTTGGTTGGTTGGTTGGTTGGTTGGTTTTCTTCATATAATTTATCTTCTTTTGAAGTTATTATTTTATTCGAAATAGTCGACTAATTATCTGATATACTTTAAAAGATTTGTACCAAATAATTGTAGCCTAAATAGTTTTATACTTTTCTTCCAAAAAAGCAAGTTTATAAATTCAACAAATGCATCAATGAAACTAAACATTGTATAAGGTTTCACATTATTAACCAAAATAACCCGATTTCAATCTTAACTATATACCTGATTTTTTACAAAAAAATCCTGCTTCATCAATTACTCAAAGATTTTACTTTTTCAAATTCACAAATAAAATACTCACTGAACATCTGAAATCGCGAACGAATCCCGGTGATTTCAGATTCTTTCTATATATTCCGAATATATATCAATCTGTTCTTAATATGTCTGCTTACATCCATAAAATCGAGACTGCCGTTCCGCAATATGCATATCAGCAGGATGAACTGCGCGAAGTAATGAAAAAAGTGGGTAATGCTGATGAAAAACAGGAACGATTGATTCATATGATTTACAATCGTTCAGGAATAAACACCCGCTATTCAGTAGTTGATGATTTCAGGCTAAACAGCAGCCACAATCTTTTTTTTAACGGGCATGGTGTACACCCCGGTACAAAAAATCGGAATGATGTTTATATCAGAGAAGGCCGAAAGTTGTTTGTTGAGGTAGCGCAAAAATTGATTGATAACTCAAATTTCTCTCCTGATGATATTACTCATCTGATTACAGTTTCGTGCACCGGCTTTTATGCCCCGGGGCCGGATTATGACATTATCAAAAGCGTTGGCCTCGATAAATCGATTCAGCGATATCATCTCGGTTTTATGGGGTGCTACGCAGCGATTCCCGCTCTTAAAATGGCCAGCCAATTCTGCGATGCTAACCCTGATGCCAACGTTCTTGTGATCTCAACAGAACTTTGTACAATTCACTTTCAGGGCAATAACGATACTGATGCACTGGTGTCATCATCCGTGTTTGCGGATGGAGCTGCCGGTGTGATCATCAGCAGTAAAAAGCCCAAAGAAAAAAGCTGCTACAAGATTGACAGCTTTGCCTCATCCATTACTGAAGAAGGTGAAGATGATATGGCATGGGTAATCGGAGACACCGGGTTTAATATGGTGTTATCAAGTTATGTACCGCAAATTTTAAGCGATGGACTTGAACCGTTTCTGAATCCT
>SLAU01000180.1 GCA_007126675.1 Balneolaceae bacterium | reverse complement strand
TTATAGTAGTATTGTATCAGGCGGCAAATAAGTCAGAATTATGCATGGCCATCTTGAGCTCGGCAATATTTACAGGCTTCAGCATGTAAAATGAATTTGGAACCCCAGCGGCTTGTTTGCGAACAGAGACATCTTCCAACCCGGTAATGTATATTACAGGAGCATCAGAATATTCTCTGATCATTTTCATTGCATCAATTCCGCTCGTATCGTCTTCGAGCACAATATCCATGAAAATCAGGTCTGGTTTATGCTTTTTTACAGAAGCAACAGCATCTTTGCCAGTCTTCGTTATATCGAGAACTTCGTAATCAAGTGAATT
The DNA here is from genome assembly GCA_007126675.1 of Balneolaceae bacterium. Classification (GTDB taxonomy): domain Bacteria; phylum Bacteroidota; class Rhodothermia; order Balneolales; family Balneolaceae; genus SLAU01. Next base: position 4,996 of record SLAU01000180.1, on the reverse strand, counting down.
AGCCATCTTTTTCAAAACGATTGCTAAAAGCTTGTCATCCTCTACAATAACTACTTTTTTCTTGTTTTTAGATTCCTTTTCCATGGTAGTGAAGATATATAGATTGACCAATAGATTTAATTAATCTTTTCTAAGCTTTATGAGAACCGGGTATTTTTTACATTTTTAAACAGAAACAGGCTCCTGACCGCTTGTATACTCCTCAACAGGTACGCACGTACACATAAGATTACGATCACCATATGCATCATCCACACGGCTTACTGCAGGCCAAAATTTATTAAATCTCAATTCATCAACCGGAAATACTGCTTTTTCGCGGCTGTACGGCCTTGTCCATTCTTCATTTATAACAACACGTACGGTATGTGGAGAATGCTTCAACACATTATCTTCAGGATCCGCGATACCCTGTTCAATTTCCTCAATTTCGTTTCTGATACCGATCATCGCTTCACAAAACTTGTCGAGCTCAACTTTTGATTCACTTTCAGTTGGCTCTACCATCAGTGTACCGGCAACCGGAAATGACATTGTTGGTGCATGAAATCCGTAATCCATTAAACGCTTTGCAACATCTACTGCCTCAATTCCGGCGGTTTTCTTGAAATCCCGAATGTCGATGATAAATTCGTGAGCCGATCGATTCTTTTTACCAGTGTAAAGAATCGGGTAATGGTTCTTTAATCGATCTTTTATATAATTTGCATTCAAAATCGCAATTTCAGAGGCCCGAGTCAAACCATCGGCACCCATCATTCGGATATATCCATGTGATATTGTTAGGATACTTGCACTGCCAAAAGGAGCAGAAGCAACTGCTTTTATAGCTTTTTCACCACCTGTATCCACAACATCATGTCCGGGCAAAAATGGTGAGAGCTCCCCGGTTACACCAATCGGGCCCATACCTGGTCCGCCGCCACCATGTGGAATGCAAAAGGTTTTATGAAGATTGAGATGGCAAACGTCTGCGCCTACAATTGCAGGAGAAGTTAAACCCACCTGTGCGTTCATATTTGCACCGTCCATGTAAACCCTGCCACCGTGTTTATGAATCAATTCACATATTTCCTTTATATCCTCCTCAAAAACTCCGTGAGTTGATGGATAAGTAACCATCAGGGCGGCTAAATTTTCACTGTGTTTCTCCGCTTTTTCTCTGAGGTCGTCGAGGTCTATATTTCCTTTATCATCACATTTTGTAATAACTACTTCCATTCCGGCCATAACCGCACTTGCCGGATTTGTACCATGAGCTGAAGAAGGTACAATTGTAATATTCCGGTGGCTATTTCCGCTTGCCTTGTGAAACTCGCGAATTACCATCAATCCGGTATATTCTCCCTGAGCGCCGGAATTGGGTTGAAGTGAAACCGTATGAAAGCCGGTTATTTCTGCCAGCCAATCTGAAAGTTCTTCAAACAGTGTGTGGTAGCCTTCTGCCTGTTCTTTGGGAGCAAACGGATGAATTTTACCAAACTCGGGCCAGGTTAATGGAATCATCTCAGCAGTTGCATTCAGCTTCATCGTACAAGAGCCCAACGAGATCATTGAATGAGTTAAGTCCAGATCACGATTTTCGAGTAACTTCAAATACCGTAGCATTTCATGCTCTGAGTGGAACTGATTGAAAACCGGATGCTCTAAGTAAGGCTCCTTTCTTGTCAATGAATCCGGATAATTTACTTCAATTTTTTTTGATGCAGATTTAACATCGAAATCAGCGGCTATCCCGGCAGCTTTTGCAAAAACTGAAAGTAGATCTTCTAAATCTTCAATAGTTTTATACTCATCAAATGAAATACCTATGTAAGACTTTTCATATCTGAAGTTCATTTTTTTGGCAAGAGCCTGTGTCCTCACCCGTTCAATAAGCTCCTTATCTTTAACTTTAACTGCAAGAGTATCGAAATAGAGATCGTGCCGCATTTCGAAGCCTAAGCTTTGCAGACCTTTATATGCGAGCTTGGTGAGGCCGTGTACACGTTCGGCAATTTTTCTGAGTCCGCCAGGTCCATGGTAAACCGCATAAAAACCGGAAATTACTGCCAGCAGAACCTGAGCAGTACAAATATTTGATGTAGCTTTTTCTCGTCTTATATGCTGCTCCCTTGTTTGCAGTGCCATTCTGTACGCCGGGTTACCATCAGCGTCCTGACTAACACCGATAATTCTTCCGGGAATTTGCCTCTTAAATTCATCTCTAGTTGCAAAATAGGCCGCATGAGGACCGCCATATCCCATTGGCACCCCAAAACGCTGCGCCGACCCAAAAACAACATCAGCTCCCATCGATCCCGGTGATTTCAATAAAACAAGAGCCAGAAGATCAGCAGCAACTGCAACAGATATATTATTTTCCTTACATGCACTAATCAGAGCTGAATAATCCGTCACCTCTCCATCAGTTCCAGGATACTGCAACAGAACTCCAAATAAGTCTGGTGATGTGACATCAAGATTATCCACAGAAGCGATCTGAAGCTGAATACCAATTGGCTCCATTCGATTTTTCAAAACCGAAATTGTTTGCGGATGGCAGTTTTCACTAACAAAAAAAGTATTGGCACTTTTTCTTTTTGCGCCTTTACGCTTTCCGTGCAGCATCGAAACTGCTTCTGCCGCCGCAGTTCCTTCATCCAATAAAGATGCATTTGCAATTTCCATACCGGTCAGGTCGGTTATAACCGTCTGAAAATTTACAAGAGCCTCCAGTCTTCCCTGAGCAATTTCGGCCTGATAGGGTGTATACGCTGTGTACCAGCCTGGATTTTCAAGTACATTTCGCAGAATTACATTTGGAGTAATAGTTTCGTAATACCCCATTCCGATATATGATCTGAAGATTTGATTCTTTGAAGCCAGTTCTTTCATTGAGTCCAAATACACATCTTCTGAAAGTGCCTCAGGTAAATTCAGGAGCTTTTGAAGTCGTATACCTTCTGGTATCGTTTCTTTAATTAATTGTGAAACGCTTTCAACATTACAAACTGAAAGCATTTCTTCGATCTGTTCAGAATCCGGCCCGATGTGGCGATTCGCAAATAGCTCTTTATTAAAATCAATCGGCATTTTTTAAGTAGTGGTAATTAGATTTTTCACTTTAATTGAAACATTGAACAATCAGAACATTGTACGGTCTCAATTGGTTTCCGTACTTCCTGATTTATGCTATGGCAAATATCGTCCAAAGATACCCTTTTTATGTGATTTGAACATGAATCAGTTATATTGGTGTTTAAATTTTTAGCAGTCAAAAAGTTTCCCGGGAACAATTTAATTGAAACGTGATTTGCTGTTTACTGATGAAGTACTGAATAGTTAAAACAAAAAAAGCAGGATACGCTCAATTCTGTGAGTTTACCCTGCTTTTAATGTGGAGCTACGGGGATTCGAACCCCGGACCTTCGCGCTGCCAGCGCGACGCTCTAGCCAGCTGAGCTATAGCCCCATTGTTGATTATGGCCAAATATATGATGTTTATTAATTAGAAATCAAAAAAAGCTTTTTATAAATATGATTGGTTATGTTTTTTTTACTAAAATCAATAACTTCAGAAATATTAAACTCACTTTAACCTGTACAGGAGAATTTTATGATTAAATCACCTACATTTTTGTTGTCTGCAATTTTATTTGCTGGACTGCTCTTACATGGCTGTGGTACCAGTGGCCCTGGACCAGAACCAGATCCAGTTACACTTGAATGGCTTCTATCTCTTTCTGATGAAGAACTAATGGAAAGAGACACTGATGGCGATGGCCTGAGTGACTACGACGAAATTTATGTTTACGGAACCGATCCGCTGAATCCAGACACTGATGGTGATGGACTTTCAGATTATGACGAAATTTACGTCCATGGTACCGATCCGTTAAATCCTGACACTGATGGCGATGGACTTTCTGATGGAGATGAAGTGCTTATTTATGGTACTGATCCATTAAATCCTGACACTGATGGTGACGGACTAACTGACGGTGAAGAAGTATTCGAATATTTCACCGATCCGCTGAATCCTGACACAGATGGTGACGGACTTACAGATGGAGATGAAGTAAATGTTTATGGAACCGATCCGCTGAATCCTGATACTGATGGTGATGGTTTCACAGACGGCCAGGAAATCGAGATGGGAACTGACCCACTAGATCCTAATGATCCTCCATTTATTCAAGAACTAGCTACAATAAACTTTGGATTCGACAGGTCTAATATTACTGATGCAGCTGCACAGGCTCTCTCCGCGAACGTTGAAAAACTACTTGAGGCACCTGCATTCCGTGTACGTATAGATGCATATACCGACCATGTTGGTGGCGATCAGTACAACCTGAGATTATCTGTACGCCGAGCCAATTCAGTAGTTGACTTCTACAAGAATAATGGAGTCAGCGAAGACCGAATTGAGTATCGAGGACTTGGAAAAGCACCGGTACCATGTGCTGAAGATGAGCGTGATGCTGACACTCCGGGTTGTGAGAGAAACAGAAGAGCTGAGTCTCATGCACTCAACCCTTATCCGTTTACTCCACAAGAACATGAAGCTGTGGATCCGGTTACTTTTGATGACTAATCATCAAATAGTATAAATCAAATTAAAAGGGGGCTGAACATTCAGCCCCCTTTTTTTATGGCGTCAAAAATACCTTGGAATGCTAAAACCGATATATGTTCCGGGAGCATCCAGACGTTTTGCAAAATCAATTCTGAGAATACTGAATATACTGTTCAGGCTGATGCCGGCTTCGGTATGTACACCTCCTGAAGTCATGGGTTTATATCCCAATATCTCTTCAGGTGCTGAAGTGTTGCCTGCCCCGGTAAATGCGATGATTCCCCACCCTTTGTCTGCCAACGTACGTAAACCAAGCAGCTCAAATGGAATTGACCTGAAGTTATGCTCAACAGCTGCCTGCCAATATTCTCTGCCTTCATAAGGTATTCCATTCCGGGTTTTCAATACACCAAACGGTGTGAATCTGTTCAGTGA
>SLAU01000339.1 GCA_007126675.1 Balneolaceae bacterium | reverse complement strand
GGATTAGAAGCTGATCCCCTTCCTTTGATTGGCTGATAATTCATTTACACATATTTTGCACATATAATAGCGCAAATATGTGTAAATGTAAATTACCAGTCTCGCTTAATTATTTGATTAATGTTAACCGCCTTGTTTCCACGAAACTGCCGGTACTAATTCGATACAAATAAACACCGCTGGACAGATTTCCGGCATCAAATACAACTTCATGGTAACCGGTATCTTTGTGCTCGTTTATTAGTGTAGCAATTTCACGGCCCAGCATATCGTACACAACAAGCTCTACATTACCTGATTGCGGAATTGCAAACTGAATAGTAGTTGCAGGGTTAAACGGGTTCGGATAGTTTTGATATAACTTATAACCATCAGGTATCACATGATGACCCATATCTTCTTCATCAATTGAAGTAGGCATGCTTTCGAGCGTGATTGATTCATCATATTCTCCATCGAGGTTTGTATCAATTTGCACAGTAACTTCATTGTTTGAAACATCATCCCAATCAGGAATAAATTTAAATCCAGAAGATTCAAGAAGGTCAAAGTTTTCATATAAGAAGTAATCAACATCATCTCCAATAGCATCCCTTAATTCGAGTGTAACCGAAGAAGAGGCTCCGTAATTATTGACTATCAAATTATTGCCTTCTGAAATTTCAAATTTTAAGGAATCAGTGTTTGCAATAACAGCGCCAAGAATACTAAACATCTTGTTTTTCGATTCACCAGCTTCAATTACTGTCATATTCACAGTTCTTTCATGGCCATCAGAATTTCCAAGTACTGACATGGAATTTCCTATACGCAGTAAATCGACTCCACTTTCAGGTAATTCAGTTGTGGAATACACGTAAAGCGTTTTATCAGACTGAATAGAAAATATATCACCACCATTCTCGAAATTTACTTCAATGTCATACTGGTCAATTGGCAAGAAATAACCTATAGGAGGGTGGATACCTCCTACAGTAGGGATAATAGGTAATGAGCCAGGCACACCTGAACTCAAAAGGCTATCGGCATAGCTTATTTCATTTTCCAATTCGTCACGTATTGTAAGCTCGGTTCCTGCACTGAAAAGTGAATAAGTGTAGCCCATTTCATTGAGTTCATCCAATTTTGAATACAAATTATTCTGATGATCAGACTGACTCTTGGGCAACCTTGAAGTAGTTAAATAAGCATCTACCCGATCGGATAAAAATAAACCCGCGTATCCCTCATAATTGGTAACTACAATTAGATTTTCGTCTTCATCAAGTGCTGGAGTTGAATACCACCAATAGTCATTATCGGTATTTATCTGAACTTTAAGTGAATCTATCCATGGAAAATTGCTATCGTGAACATAAATGTCCCAAATATGTGGTGCATCCGGGTTTTCTTCTGCTTTAAAAGGCAAGATAGAATGTGCAGCACTTAGATTATCTGGCGGCATTAAAGTAATTGCATTGTGATATGATGAAGTAGAAGTTCTTTCTAACATCTCTTTAACTTCTTCCAGAGTTTCGTTCGGTCCTTTTAAAAAGCTACCTGTTCCAGAAGCACTTAACATAAAACTCATTAAATGATCGATACCGAATTGTCGTGTCCAAACTGTGTTTATTCCATTTCGAACATCACTTACTGCCTCTGCATCATACAGTTGTTCTACATCAAGGTTTATTCCAATGGCTTCTGTTGATAGACTTTCAATACCATCATTAAAAGCCAGTAAACTTGTAACCGCAAAACCATGGCATACTCCCTGAAATCCATTGTGTTTCAGAATTCTCCATGCAATAATTGCGCCTGAATCTGCAATATTAGTATTTCCAATTGTAACCTCATCATCTCCAAATGCTTGCCGCATTAAATCCCAGCTTGGAAAATCTTCAGGTTTTGCCGAAATGGGGGGTAATGTAAAAAGTGTTGAATATTCAATGTCTTCCCAATCTTCTTCAGGCCACATTACTTCTTCCCGATTTCTCATACTCCATCCATGAGTTTGTGGATCAAATAATTCAAAGCCGCCATTTGAAAGTTGACGTCTCAGGTGATATTTATATTCATCGGGATTGAACACGAAAAAGGAATCACTTATATCCTGAATACTAAAAGTTCCTGATTTAGTAACTAGTAATTGCATCTCAAATTCGTGTTCATCGGGAAATGTAATCTGATGGTTCAATGTTTCTACAGGAATATTTTCAACTACAGGTATCCAATCTGAGTTTTCATCTGATCTGTATAAGTCAACACTTTCAATCCTGCTGCCCACATTCCAACTCACAAAAAATGTATTACCTGCGATATAGTAATTACCGGCTTGCGGTACATTGTTAAATGAAACAAAATTCTGATTTAAACTCGCCACACCCGCATTAATTACTAGAAAATCTCCTCCCAGCCATTTATTATTATTACTGTCAACTGTCAGCCAGTTCAATTGATTATAAAACTCTCCTTCATCAGCAATTAATGACCAGGACGTACCATCATATTCCACAAGGCGGCCAGACCGTGTATTATCTTCAGTATCTCCAAAATTACCTATGCTTGCCCATATATAGGTATCCTCCTCAACTGCATGAACTCTCACAAAGTTATTTGATGTACCCTCAATATATGCCCACTCATCGTCTTCAAACCTCATAAGGCCACCATTAGACGGTTCAAACTCGGTCGGGAATGTACTTACCAATAATTGACCCCCTGATTGTGCAACAACAGCAGACACCCAATTACTTGGCAGATCAGAATTCTCGGTTGTAAAGTGGTCCCAGTCATCTTCGGTTTTTCTGAATAATCCACCATCTTCATGGTACGTTGTAATCCATAAATCATCTCCGGTTGAGGCAAGATATCTCATGGGATGTTCTTCAGTTATGTGAGAGGTCTCAGCCGGATCTGGCAGCGGGCTATTTGTATGGTCATAAATATCGAACTCTGGCTGGTTATAGCTTGTAAAACCAACTAACCTTGGATAACTGTACAACAACCACATTTTTCCATTATCATCCTGAGTAACATCAACCATTCTGTCACCTTCGTATCCCGGCTCAGGCAGATCAGAGTTATCGGGATTTCTTATAATATTTGTAGAAGAGTTGAAACGATTAATTATCAGATTATATCCATCAGAGTAATAAACATCCCCATTGGTATGTACGTGCATAGGAATTGACAATATTTGATTATTATCGTTATTGGGAATTTCAAACTCATCATTAATTGTCCATTCTCCATTTCTGTATCTCATTAACAGACCTTTGTAATTTCCAGTAGTGGTTTCACCTGCACCTATGGCAAAAATATCACCATTTAATGGAGACTCCTGTACGTTTGAAATATGTAATGAAGCCATGTTGTTGATCAGTTCAACTCCCAGGAAAAAACTGTCAAAATGCCATCCGGGGTTAATTTGATCTTCAGATATTTCAAGCTTATCCTGACCGGTAATTTGCATGCCTGTTGAAGTTTGGGCAAAAGTACTTTTTACCGGGAAACAGATTAAGACGATCATTGTAATCGAAAGAATCTTTAAAAAACTTTTATTAGTAGCTTTATTTAATGCATTCATAATTTCCTCTTTTGATTTTTTCAAGATTAATTATTCAGAATGGACTTTCTGAAAATACTCCAGATCCTATCTGTCTCAGTGCCGACAATTTTTTCATCCACTTCCGGCCATTCGCTAACTTCAGCAAGGTCGTTTCCGTCTTTGTATGATCTGCCTGTACCATTTGGCAAACGGCCCGGAACCCCGGAGTTTTCTACCATTACCCCGGCCAACTGCGGATCAACGATACCTCCTGATGTTACAGTGCCGGAAAACAAACTCACCAATTCTACAATTTGCCCGTCAAAATCCTGAGTTTGCTCAATAAAAACTGAAAAGTTATTACCATCGCCGGAAATAAATCCTCCCTCAGGTGCTATCTCCGGCTCCTCAATATGTCTCATTCTTATTGTCATCTCATTGTTTGCCATATCCTGTTCATTAAACATGATGTACAAATCATACCAGCTACATTCAGCACAAGGATCATTCGGTACGAGTGTTTCAACTAACTCAAACGGCCTCATTACAACCGTTACACTATTATTTGCTTTTGCTTTTGCCTGACTTCCTAACAATGCAGAAACGATATCCGGTGGATTATCCCCTCTGTGAATTGTCATTGATAAACTATCCTCAAACGTACTTATTAAATCTTCATCCACAATCTGCCAAATCTGCGGGCTTAATCCGTCTATCAGATCATTTGAGCCAACATCTGTACTATCTGTTCCACATGAAAAAACCATAACAGACAGAAGCAGCAAAATCACAGTATTGAGTTTAATTTTTATGTTTTTATATAATTCCATAACCATTCCATTTTTTATTTTTCGTTTAATTTGATTCAATATTAAATCAACCACATCATTTTAAGCAGAGGCATTCTCAATAATTTCCACATCTGTTTTATTATTTCAGATGTAACTTTAACAGATCGTGCACACACATTCGCTGGCACTCGTTATATAAGCGTGATTTAAAACTATTTTACATCATAAATTTCAATTTATTTTAAAAACTATCCTTTATTTATCTTAGAAGGGGTTTTTAAGGTGGGGTAGAAAATTCTATGAGACAGACATAGAAGTTTAATCAGCTTCATTGTACAAATAATAATATTGGCAAGCGGGGCACAATAATTTAAAGCAGGCTATACTTTGCTTTGAAAAAATATTTAGAAATTCTACTTCACTGATCTTTTTACATTGATCAATTCCGAAGTAAACCTGGCAGGCTCGCCCAAAAACGGTGTATGGGCTGAATTCTCAAAAGTGATAAGCTCTTTTACCGGAGCATCAATTGTTTCGAAATATTCCTTTACAAGTTGGTGAGGAGTATTGTAATCATACAATCCGGAAAAGAAGAAAACCGGCACTTCCAGTCTCGTAATCTTTTCTGTGTAATTGATATGCCGTGCATAAACCTCATCCCACATCGGCCCGCTGCCACGGTTAGCGCCATTCAGCCAGCGGTAGTAGTCCAAAAGGCTATACTCCGGTGACCGTACTGCAATACGCGCCAAACGGCCCATGCTGATATCAAAATTGCCGTCATATTTTCCCACCATTTGTGCGAAGGCTACGTGCTTACTGTGTTCGGTAAAGGGCGGGCTTCCCAGCTCTTCAAGACGTTTGATATCATCCTGTTTTTGGCCTCTTTGAATTTGCTCTTGCAGCCAGTTATGTCCAATTTCATAAGCCCGGTGATTGTCCACAACCTGACTGACACTAATGTAGGCTCTGATATCTTCAGGATATTTTGAGGCAAGTTCAATTCCGAGCTGAGT
>SLAU01000202.1 GCA_007126675.1 Balneolaceae bacterium | reverse complement strand
AAAGCTTAATTGATTACCGTCAGCCATGAAAAATCTAATTTTAAATGAAGATTTATGTTGAACTAAAAATAACTGAATCCAATTAAAAACTCACGAACTCAGGGGGTTTTGCAAAGCCTTCATTTAGTGTGTGATACAGATAGTATTTGTTGCTGTTTCCTGATCTGAGAAAATCCAAAAATTTTGTGATATAAAATAACTGTTCTATACGCATACTATTAGTAATAGTTCTGCCTGCCTGTGTAAAAATGACGAAGCATCAAGAATTTAAAAAAACAGGTGAGCAGGAAAAGCTAATCAAAACATAATAGGGGTAACTATGAATAAAGTGAAATACCTGAACTTAGCACTGATTACTATTGGTATGATATTCATGACCAGTTGTGATTTAGGAAAGAATAATACGCAAAGCCTGGAAGAATCATTTGAATTATTCACAGATTTGAATCCGATTGCGGAAGCATCAAATACGGTACTGAATGTAAACCGGGGCAGTGATATACATTCTGATGGATATTTTACAATAACCATAAGTAATGCTTTGCCGAATAAATTTGTTCATAACATCACCACCGAAGCGTGGTGTCTGGAGTGGAACAAGCCGCTGAGATCGAATAATGATGTTCATGAAGGTGTAAAATGGCATTATACCGGCGGCAGTGATAAATGGAAGCCGATGAATTACTTTATGGGTATCAAAAACGATCTGAGACGTGAAGATCCGGATCTGACTTATCGAGAAATTCAGGCTGTCATCTGGTCCATTGCCGGTTACATGGATCTTGCGCCGGAATATAATGTGGATAAACTGAGTGATGAAGAACTGACCCGAACACTCCGGTTGAATTCAATTTCAGAATTCAGCAGAGATAAAGTGAGGGAAATTTCAGAAATGGTACTTTCAAACTATTCCGCAGCCACAGTTCATTTTTCAGGTGTTGTTGCTCAGACCGACGATGACCAGCAAAACGTCATCGGTGATCCTACGGACCCAGACGCGGAAATTGCGAGAATTGAAGTTGAACCCGATCCGGTAGAAGTACGCGCCACACTTACTCAGCAAATGGAAGCCACAGTATTTGATACGGATAACAATGTTATAAGCTGTGAAAACTTAATCTGGACAACTGCTGACGGTTCAATTGCTACAGTTGATTCAAACGGACTACTAACCGGCGTTGCCGAAGGAGAGACAACCGTCACCGCATCGTGTGGAGAAATATCCGACTCAGCAACTGTTATTGTGCTACCTCCGCCACCTGTGATTGATGTGGACACAAACATCTTTATTTACTTTGATGCCTCCGGTTCGATGAACTCAACTTTAGCTCCGCTGCAGAATATGAGGGATAACCTGCTGAAAAATGCATTACTGCCTCTTTATAACAATGATGGTGATGCATATGATGAAAGGGTAAATGTCATTTCATGGACTAATGAAAGAACTATGCAGGTTTTGAACTTACAAGGTGCAACACCGCCAGATGGTAATGTAATTGTTCTGGTGTTTCAGGATGAGGCGCAGTCGATTTACACCTCATCATCAACTTTATGGAATGAAAATACAACCAGAACCTCAGCATTTAATACAGACATAGGCCTTTTACGTAACAGACTGGAGCAATTTGAGAATGATTTCGGTCCTAATTATTACCGCGGGGTCATATTCCAGGTGGAAGACAGAAATTCACTCGGAAACTTCAATCAACGTGGAGTAAACTTCAAAAAGCTAATTGAATATGTACAAAATGGTATTGGAAACTATGCACCGCCTTTTGGTCTTTCCGACAGGCATGAATTCAATTATGTGTATGATATAAATGATGGAGATGATCCTGAGGTCTATCTCGAACTGGTGCTGGATGCCCTGAGAGATTTAGGGTTCCAGATCTGAATTATTACCTAAGTACCTTAGAGAGGGAGGCTACTGCTGTAGCTTCCCTTTTTTTGTTTTTAGTACCTGATGAAACGGGTTGTACGTGGGTGCAGTAAACATGGTATGCCTGGAATGGCGGTGGATTTGAGTTAAGAGATGAGGGAAGTCATACAATATTTTTGATACTTAAAATAGGGGGACTAAAGAGTGGGTCAACCGAAGAGCCCTTTAACACTCCCTCCATCATGGCTGATCGTCTGCCCGGTAACATACCCGCTGTGTGGTGAAAGCAGCCACACTGCCAGTGATGCAATTTCTTCTGCCTTACCCATTCGTCCAACCGGGATGTTTCGCTCCATCTCTTCTTTGGCTTTATCGTAGGAGATGCCGCGCATGCTGCTGTTATTTTTGATCACTCGTTCGATTGCCGGAGTTTCGTGCGAGCCGGGGGCAAGCAGGTTTATGGTCACACCATCTTTTGCCAGCTCAAACGAGAGGGTTTTGGCGAAGCCGGCAACCCCGGCGCGAAATGCGTTGCTGAGTGTTAATGCCGGCAGCGGCTGTTTTATTGACTGACTTTCGATATAGAGCATTCGTCCGTATCCTGCTTTTTTAAAGATGGGTGCAAGGCGCAGGGAGAGATCAACTTTCCAGCGCATAACCAGCTGCCAGGCGGCATCCCAGTCGGCCATGTCGGTGTTCAGCGGAGTTCCGGTCGGCGGCCCGCCGGCGTTAAAAACGATGCCATGAACAGATCCTTTCTTTGCTGCCTTTTCAATTTTGTCGAGAGTTTTGCTGTAAATCAGGCTGCCTTCGATGATTTCTGTCTGATCTTCAAAGTGGCTGAACTTTTCGCTGAGCACATTCCCGCGTCGCGCTACAAGTATTACATTTGCACCTTCAATTAAAAGCTGACGGGCAATCGCTTCACCAAATCCGCTGCTTGCACCGCATACTATAAATCGCTGGTCACTGATCTCTAAGTTCATAATAATTTGTATCTGAGCTTTTTGGGTTTATACATGAATGTAATAAAAAAGCCGGAACAGCTTTTAATGCATTGCATCTCAAACTGCCCGGCTCTGTTAAGGTTTAACTATAAATAACAACTACGACTTAATTATGCCGTCTCACTGATTTTAGGCCCTGCATTGATAATCTCATCACTGCTTTCCTTTGCGTATTTCTCAAAGTTCTTGGTGAAGAGTTTGCCCAGTTTTTCAGCCTGCTTGTCATAAGCTTTCGGATCAGACCAGGTATTTCTGGGAATTAGAATTTCCGGATTTACATCCGGGCAGCTGGTCGGTATCTCAAGGCTAAATACATCATCTTTCTCAGTATTCACTTCATCAAGCTTGCCTTCAAGTATTGCATTAATAATCGCACGAGTGCTCTTCAGATCGATACGTTCGCCTGTGCCGTATGGGCCACCGGTAAGACCGGTGTTTATCAGCCATGCTTTGGCTCCGTGCTCTTTCATTTTTTTAGCCAGCATCTCAGCATACCTGCTTGGCGGCCACACGAGGAAGGCAGCTCCGAAACATGCAGAAAACGTTGCTTCAGGATCTGTTACGCCAACTTCGGTTCCGGCTACTTTGGCTGTGTATCCGCTCACAAAGTGGTACATCGCCTGCTCGGGTGTGAGCTTGCTAACCGGTGGCAATACTCCGAATGCATCATAGGTCAAAAAGATGATGTTTTTCGGGTGATTACCAACGCACGGTATTTTTGCATTAGAGATAAACTCGATCGGATACGAAGCCCGGGTATTCACAGTGATTGTTGTATCATCAAAATCTACTTCTCTTGTTACCGGATCATAGCCTACATTTTCAAGAACCGTTCCGAATTTGATTGCATTATAAATCTCAGGTTCCTTTTCTTCTGACAGATGAATCGTTTTTGCATAGCAGCCACCTTCGATATTGAAAATACCCTTGTCGCTCCAGCAATGCTCGTCATCACCAATCAGCTTCCTGCTGCTGTCGGCCGAAAGTGTGGTTTTTCCTGTACCGGAAAGCCCAAAGAACAGTGCAACATCACCATCATCACCTTCATTGGCCGAACAGTGCATCGATAACACATCTTCTTTCGGCATCAGGTAATTCATAACGGTGAAGATTCCTTTCTTCATCTCACCGGCATACTCAGTACCCAAAATAACCATGGTGTTGGTTTCAAAGTTTACATCAACACTGGCATCGGAGGTCATACCCTCGGTGAATTTATTTGCCGGGAATTTTCCAGCATTATACACAACGAAATCAGGCTCTCCGAAACTCTCAAGTTCTTCTTGTGTTGGACGGATCAGCATATTGTGCATAAACAATCCGTGATACGGACGTTCTGCAATAATTCGTACTTTTAATCTGTATTCAGGATCCCATCCTGCAAATCCATCAATTACATAAAGCCGTTCACAGGTATTCAGATAGTCGGTTGCTCTTTGATGATTAATTTTGAAAGTGTGCTCATCAAGGGCAATATTTATGTTCCCCCACCAAATCTCGTCGCTAACACTATCTGTGTTAACAACCCTCTTATCAGCCGGGCTGCGTCCGGTACGTTTGCCTGATCGAACCACAAGCGAACCTTTTTCAGTTAGTGCAGAACCTGAATCATATTTAACCGCTTCTTCATAAAATCTTCCGGGTGCCGGATTTCTGATTATATTCTCTACGGTTATATCGTGTTTGGTTAAATCGAAAGTTTGTTTACTCATCGTTTTGGGCTTTAAATTTTATGTTAAGCTCCCACTATTTATATAAGGAATTCAGGTGAAGTTTAGATTAAGATTTAAGTATATTTGTACCTTTTTATATAAATTATTTTTGACCTGAGGTGTGGAAAGGAGAGAGATGTCTTTCCAGAAGCTATTGAATGATTTTTGATATTCCTGTTCATCACTATGATCTGATTTAAAACAACGAAAAGTTTTTATAAGAATAATTTATTTTTGGATCAAGAAAAAAGCTAAACCAGTATTTATTTTATTGTGGAATAAAATTGCGTCACAACAATTTACGCATTCTAAATTACGCTATCAAAATCATACAAATTACTGAAGTCTAGCCCCATTTCAATAGTATTACGCAGTTCTAAACTGATTCCAATATTGGCAGCATTGTTAAGTTGTATAGATAGTATGCCAAAGAGATTTCGGGAGTATTTCCACTAAATACCTAAACCTTAAAGTAGTTGATTCGTGAATATAAACGTGTAATAGAACCTGCTTATGTCTACAAAATTAATCACTATTTTAAAGCACTTCAAGACTCTGGATGAAGCTGTATAATCATATCAGATTTAGCGGGATTTATTGATCAATCGAGTTGTAAAAAAAAACTGACATTACCGTAATATCATCTGACTGAATTCCGGCTTCTGTAAATTTCCATTTTGAATCAATCGGCCCGGCGTAAGTTAATTTCTCCAGTCCTGCTCTTCGCCGGGTTTATTGTCCAGGATCTCTTCAATTTT
>SLAU01000298.1 GCA_007126675.1 Balneolaceae bacterium | reverse complement strand
GGTGTCAGTTGCTGGTGCAAGCGCCCGCTTGCGCCACTAATCACCTGATTCACTATTGGATTCTTCAATCCGCGAAACTCAGCGCATTGCTCTGCGAAACTCTGCGAGAACCTCTCGCAGAGTACCGCAGATGGCACGCAGAGTTGCGCAGATTAGCAACCTGACAGCTTAACCACCCACTGTTTCTCTCATAAGTTTAAGCAATGAAGACTCCAGCTCCCGGTTCAAATCGTCTGCATCCTGTTCACGGTCTGTTTCAACCGGCTTGCCAATGCGGATAACCAGCTCTGGTTTATCGCTTTTCATCGTATGGATGTAAATGGCTATGGGGACTAAATCGGCATTCGGGCACTGCTTTGCAATCCATCCCAAACCTTTTTTGAACCTGATTTCTTCCGCAGTAAACGGTACAATTTCACCCTGGGGATAGATATAAAGTGCCGAATTCTCCCGGCCCATCGATTCAACCGCATACCTGAGTGAGCGGAGCGAAGACCGGGCATCTGATAAGTTAATCGAGAATACACCCAGACGGCGAAAAAATTTGTACCTGTTAAGCTGTTTGTCTTCCATCATTCCGCGGGCATTTTGCCTGAATATTTTCTGATTCAGATAAAAAGGTATCAACCCATCCCACCAGGAACTATGGTTCAGGTAATAGATCGTTTTGTTCTCTGCATAACCGCTATACTCATTATTGAGATGAATTTTACTGAACCTCCTCCTGAATAACAGTCTGCAGTATAGGTCAAAAACAGAGATGAACCATGAAGACTCTTTTGCTGAAATGAAGGAATGTTTTGATGCCATCAGTTCCGTGATGCTTTAGTCATTATCGAGGCTCAAAACTTTCGTTTCTCATCAACCAGCACATAATTTCTGTGGCGGTCTTTAGCCAGCCTTCCGGTTTTATTGAACAGAGAGTGATAAAAATAAAGGCGTGCATCTTCTTTGAGAGCCTGTTTTAAAAGCAGCGTTTTAAACTTTTTTGCCTGAATCTGATCATAATCAATCAGTTTCATAGCATAATGGTTCAGATGATATTCTGTTGGAATCAGGTCTCCTAAAATATACGCTGTATCACCGCCGCTCTCTATTTTTACTATTTGATGGCCCGGCGTATGGCCTGCACTCTTGATCATTTTTATCCCGTTTATAACTTCAATTTCATCGTGTGTGATAAACTCAAAACGGTTTTCAGCGGCTATTTTGTAGAACTCATCAAGTTTGTAGCCGGCGCCCGGTGTTATGTCGCTTTTTGTTATCTGCTGATGTACGGCAAACTCCCATTCATCCTGCCTGACCAGGTATTTGGCATTTGGAAACGTGAGCGATGTTTCTGAATCGGCATTTACAAATGTGCATCCGGCAGCATGATCAAAATGCAGGTGAGTTAAAATTACAAAGTCGATATCCTGGGGCCGCAAGCCGAAAATATCGAGATTGGTAATGATGTTCGAAGTGTTTTTATAGGAACTGGAATGATCGAGTCCCCAGCCGAGACCGGGGTCAACGACTACGTTAAATTCACCATCTGATATCAGAACAGGATCAATGCCGATTGCAGAAGAGTAAACGCCTAAAGAAGGATCTGTTTCCAGATCATCCAGACGAGAGGGATCCATTTTGATGAATGAACCATCTTTAAACAGTTCAAAAAACCCCTCACTCAGCTGCTCTATCGAGAACCTGCCTGTTTTCATAATCAGTTTATTTCGAAGTGTATCGGCAGCAGTGCCCAGTTCATTCCGGCTGGATGATCTAGCAGAAACTGAAAATCCTGCACATCCTGTTGAACCGGCCCCGGAATCCAGCTTCTTACCCAGCTTTCAATTCGTGTATTGGCTGAACCGAATAGTGATTCAAACAGATCTTTTCGCTTGGGATAGATGTCCAGATTATACTCTTCGATTTCTGCCATTTCTGCTGCTATTCCTATTGCATAATCGAGATCTCCGACCAGATCTATCAGTCCGGCTTCAAGTGCAGCTTCGCCGGTCCATACACGACCCTGTGCTACTTCATGTACTTCATCCCGTGTCATACCGCGCGACTCAGCCACAACATTGAGGAACGATTCATAACCATTCTCAATGTTTTTCTGCATCACTCGCGCTTCAGATGATGTAAGGGGTCTTGTAAGGTTAAACAGATCGGAATATTCGTGAGTCGGCAATGATTCGAACCGAATGCCAAGTTTATCATTGTATAATTCCTCTGCGTTAAACATCAGGTTAAAGATACCGATGGATCCGGTAACCGTGTTTGGTGATGCTACAACTGTATCGGCTCCAATTGCGATATAATATCCGCCGGATGCGGCTACATTACCCATAGAGGCAACTACCGGCTTTTTCTCTGCGGCTTCACGCACATGATTCCAGATCAGATCTGATGTGGTAGCGGCACCACCGGGGCTGTTTACATGCAAAACAATTGCTTTAACATTATCATCGTCAAGTGCAGAATCTATTTGACGTTTCACTGATTGATAATTTATACCAGCCTGCGGGCCAAAGGGTGAATCAGCCAGCTGGGGTAAAATCATACCGGATGCGTAAATAACAGCGATTTTGTCTGATGTATCCACTTCTTCAAGGCCTGCGCTTCTAGCTGAAACACGTGAATATCTTCCGAAACTGATTGTTCTCAGATCCTCATCCTCTTCAAGACCAATTCGGTTTCTCATATGTTCTTCAACACCGCTGCTGTAAACAAGCTCATCAATCAGTCCGTTATCAACTGCGAATTGAAGCCGGTTTATGGGCGGGCTGTTTAGCATATCATGAATCTCATCAGCTGATTTCCCGGTGCGCTTCTCAACAGCATTCACGAATGTGGTTGTGGTTGCATCCAAAATTGCATTAATCTGTTCTCGGCTTTCAGGTGAGCTTTCATTGCGTAAATAAGGCTCAACAGCAGATTTATATTTACCGACTCTGAAAATCTCCGGCTCAATCCCGATGTTGTCTAAAAACTCTCTGTAGAATGTCAGTTGCGCAACAAATCCGTCGAACTCAAAATTGGTTTCAGGCGGAGAAAAGATAGAGTCGGCAGTAGAGGCCAGGAAGTATGCCCGCTCATTCATCCCGATATCATCAGTATTGAAATAGAGAAATTTTCCACTTTCTCTAAATTCTTCAAAGTATCCGTAAGCGGTTTCCAAATTTGGCCAGGATGCAAATACCTGGTTGATTTCTACCAACACGCCCGCAATATTATCGTCAGCGGCAGCTTTCTCGAGATTTCTTTTCAGAGATTGCAGCGAAACCCTGTCGCCAACCCTTGAACTGAACAGATCTTCGAACGGATCAGGTGAGATACGTGCCGGAATATCACCGGATATTTTGATATTCAGAACAGTATTTGATCTTACATAAGGCTCGGGATCAGTTGAACTGCTGACTACTATTCCCATCACGATGAGAAACAGAAGAATAAATGCGAGTAATGTGCCTAATATGGAGGCAAGCAGTGTTTTTAAAAAATTCATGTTTATTTAATTAGCGTTACTATTTTTCCGGTTTGATGAATTTGATTACGGAACTGTTTGTTGTGAAACTTAATAAAAGATAATTTCGATTCCACTATCAAAAATTGAATACGTAAAATGAAACATTTTGATGCATTAATTATCGGTTCTGGACATAACGGACTGATAACAGGCTGTTACCTCGCAAAATCAGGAATGAAAGTCGGAGTTTTGGAAAGGCGTGATACCATTGGCGGGGCAGTTTGTACTGAAACGATGTTCAGGTCTGATGAAAACCCAGCCGGATTCCGGATGGATGTGGGTTCGTCGGTACATATTATGATTCATCAAACCGGGATAATTGAGGAGCTGGGGCTTACAGATTACGGACTCGAGTATATCGAAATGGACCCGATGATGAGCTATCCAATCCCGGATGGAAAAGGGGTGATTCACTTTTTTAAAGATCTTGACCGAACACTTGAATCGATTGCTAAAATTGCGCCCGAAGATGTTGCGAATTACAAGGAGTTTGTGGATTTCTGGGGTAAGATCAATAAGGGTGTACTCAAATCTTTTATGGTGCCTCCGACAGGAAAAAATATCATCACCGAGATGGCGAAAGGTCAAATTCGTGACGGATCGATGTTCAAGAAAGGGGAACAGATGGCCGGTCTGCAGCGGATACTTGGCAGTTACGGGCAGGAAGTGAAGCGTTCATTCCGAAGCCCTTATATGCAGGCGGCAATCACCTGGTTTGCAGCACAATCAGGGCCGGTTCCGGATCAGTCTGCCACCGGAGATTTTGCTGGATGGCAGTCGATGCTTCATCAAAGCGGTGCCAAACACCCAAAGGGCGGCAGCGGAATGCTTACACAGGCAATGGCAAAATTAATAGAAGATCATGGCGGAGAAATCATCCCTAACAGACCGGTAGAAAAAATTGATATATCAGATGGGAAAGCGACAGGTGCAGTTACTAATGATGGCACATATTACAAAGCCGACCTGCTGATTTCAAACGCTCATGTGCAAACTACCATGTGCAAAATGGTGGGGCGTGAACATTTATCACCCGATCTTTTCCAAAAGGTAGAAAATGTGCAGATCGGCAATGGCTTTGGAATGGTGATTCGCTGTGCGGTAGAAGAGCTGCCGGTGTATACTGCCTGCCCCGATGATCCTTACATTCATAACGGAATGCAGCTTTTGGCGCCATCAACGGAATATATGGAGCGCGCGATTGGTGATTATATGAAAAAGCTGCCGCCTGATGATCCTGCCGTGCTGGCAATGACATTTTCGAAGATTGATCCGGAAGTTGCCAAAGACGGAAAGCACACATTGTTTGCCTGGGCGCAGTGGCATCCATATGAGCTTGCTAATGGTTTGAGCTGGGATGATATCAGAGAACGGGAAGCGGAAAAAATTTATGATGTAGTGGTAAAATATGCGCCAAACATGAAAAATAAACTTATTGACTGGTATATTCAGACCCCGCTCGACATTGAGCGAAAGCACGGGCTTTTGCGAGGTAACGTAATGCATGTTGAGATGAATTTTGATCAGATGTTTATGTTTCGTCCAACTCCGGAATTGAGCCAATATGAAACACCGATTGAAAATTTATATCTGTCGAGCGCGTCGTGCCATCCGGGAGGCGGGGTTTTTGGTGCAGCAGGTTACAATGCGGCAAATGTAATTTTGAAAAAAAACAAAAAGCGAAAAATTTTCAGGACAAGAAATTGATATACAACTTTCCAAAATCATGGGCGGAAATCAGGCTGGACCTGATCACCAAAAACATTGAGACGATAAAATCACACTATCCCAGAAAAAAGATGCTTGCCGTTGTAAAGTGTGATGCATACGGCCACGGTGCCGTTCAGGTAGC
>SLAU01000189.1 GCA_007126675.1 Balneolaceae bacterium | reverse complement strand
CTGTCTGCCTATATTTTAACCTGTCTTACTAAACATATGACAAGCCAGGCAGGCATCGGGACGAGATATATGCTACTTTTACAAGCATTTCTTAGCTTGTTATACTGATCGTATTGATTAAAAAATATATTCTACAAAAATGAAAGACTACGATACAACTACGGTCGCAAGCACAACCACTCGCTGGCAAAAGATTGAAATTCGTAAACATCCAAAATATGGTAATCAGCTGGTTATAAATGACGACTTGCAGATATCGGAATCTGACCGATCCTACAATGTGGCTATGGTTTGTCCACTTTTATCTCTTGAGAGTTTTCCTCGTGTTGCAATCTTGGGAGGCGGCGATGGCGGAGTGCTTCATGAGCTGATTGAAACTGATCGTATCTATAACCGAGGCCTTAAAAAAGCGATTATGCTTGAGATCGATGAAGAGGTAATCCGTCTTAGTAAGGAACATCTCCCGGCCATCAGTAATAGTGCTTTCGATCATCCGAAAGCAGAGATAATTATTGGTGATGTGCTTAAACTGATTAATTCATACGAAAACCTGGATGCAATTATTTATGATCTGACAATTGACCCGGTTCGCGAAGACCAAACCCGCGCTGAATTTTTAAATGAATTGATGCAAAAAGTAGCACGTAGCCTGAAGCCCGGTGGTATTCTGAATATGCAATGCTGCGGCACCCAATCCTACGATCCGGAAACCGGTATATACCGGAAAGAGATTATGACTGACATTAAAAATGCCCTGATAAATGATTTCCACAATTTTCTTGAGCAGAGGGTTTTTATCCCATCATTTGGTGAAGCGTGGACTTTTTTAGCAGCGGAGCGTAAAGGCGGATGAACCTTTACCGTTCTCGCACGACAGCTCTGCTCCCTCTTACTCGCAGCGGAGCTGCTAACAGGCGTCCCGATGCGGAGCATCCGGACGAAATTAAACCTCATGCGATGTCGGGTTCATTGAGGCTTTGGGGTATCGGCGGTTTATTTGGGTATATCGGTTATTTTAAAAACCGGGTTTTGGGTAACTATAAAG
The DNA here is from genome assembly GCA_007126675.1 of Balneolaceae bacterium. Taxonomy (GTDB): domain Bacteria; phylum Bacteroidota; class Rhodothermia; order Balneolales; family Balneolaceae; genus SLAU01. The sequence goes on along the minus strand of SLAU01000189.1, from coordinate 4,326 downwards.
CCTATGCAACCCATCGTCGAAAAACAGTGGTAATCAGCGCAAAGGATTTTGAACAGATCGTAATCTCACCTGATAACCCGAAGGAATTTGTGCAGGCTTTTAAGGAGGCAAGATTTCAGGGTGCTCAATCCGATTCAATTAACCGGGAAAAAATTGCTGCCGACTAATCCAAATCAGACTGGTCTCCCCATATTAATTCATGGGGAAACTCAAGCCATGAACTTACTTAATTAAAGTCATTGTCCTGAAGTCAGAATGTTCTCCTGCCTGCATGCGTAAAAAGTAGGTGCCGCTGGAGAGTGAACTTCCATCAAAATCGATGGTATGAACTCCGGTTTGCTGAAAACCATCAAATACCGTTGCTACCCTCTGACCTATCGAATTATAAAGTGTGATTGTTACGTGTTCTGCCCGCGGCAGGTTGTAAACAATGGTTGCATTCGGATTAAAAGGATTGGGGTATACCGAGCTAATTTCAAATGTTTGCGCAATTTCTGCGGGCACATCACTTGTATCTGTACCAACATCATCTGTGTGCCTATCAAAACTGATATTGTTGAATGTAACCCTGTTTCCGTTGTCGGCTGACATATTGGGTCCATCAAACCTGATCCTAATCCGGAAATTCTCATTATCTGCCACATCATTAGCGTTGCTGAAATCTATGGCATATTTGTTGAATTCATCGTCAAGACTCAGGCGTGATTCTTCCAGTCCACTGCTCGTCCAATTGGGTTCTCCGGAACTTGTGGAATAGTCTATAATTAATTCATCTGCTGCTCCTTCATCTTTAGCAGCAAATGTGAAAAGGAAATACTCATCTATACTGGTTGTTGGCACATGAAATATCATCGTATTTTCACCGCCATCTCCCGTAAATGGCTGCCTTACCTGCAGGGCACGCATATTACTGGTTTCAAACGGCCTGCCCAAATTTCCTTCAGGGCGGTAATTCAGTTCTGTGGGCCTGTTTCTTCGTTCCATGGATGCTTTTCTCCAGTTGGCGTGTCCGTCATAAAAGGGATAGCCATCGAGTGCTGAATGATACTCAATGGAGGCCTCATTAATGAGTGAGTGGCTGGCATCTAAATATTCAAGAGGTGTATTATTAGGCATACTGCTGTCGAACATCCAGAAATAGAGTAAAGCAGGCTCTTCATCGTTATCTTCAGGTTCATTCATCTGGCCGTCAATCCATTGAAGGCGTTCAGTGATCCAGTTTGTCATATATTCGATCTCTTCTTCATAGGTATCGAAACCTTCATGGCTCCATTCCCAAACATCTTCACCCAGAATTGGCCAGCGTTCAAAATTTCGCTCTTTGGCTTCATCCAGTTTCTCAACATAGTAATCAATAATATTCAGAAAATTTTCAGTTGCAAATGCTCCGTTTCGCAATTCCCACCAGCGTTCGTGATATCTGTCGGTAAAATCGGGGTCTTCAAACAACCGGTTGTACCAGCCGTTCAGGTACCATTCGTATGGTACATGTGTATAGTACCAGCCTGTTGGATCATGGCCGTTCCAGCCCTGTGTGGTAGTATAATTTCCAAGGCTCAGATTGTAGTCCCAAACCGGACCCATTATCATCCGTCCGCCACGATCTTTGTACATAAACGTGCTGGCCCTGTAGCCATCCATCTCTTTAAAGGTTTCTGTAATCAGGTGATGATCAATAAATGATTCGGGTTCAAGGTATGCCTCATAGCCTAATTCAGGATCCTGGAACTGCGCCCCAAAAAGTGCCGATTCAAGGTCTCCAAGATAGTTTTGGATCCAGTTTCTCTGCTGATGTGTTATATCCCAATCCTGAGGGCGTACCAGTGCAAATTGTGTGTTTCTATGAGGACTTGAAATATGCCATTCTCTTCCGTATTCAAAGTTGATAATATAACCGCCGGAAATTTCGGGTTCCGAATCATGATGAGGCCGCAGCTTTTCGATATCTACGCGGTTATCATCCCACTTAATACGCTCAACAAGCATATATACACCATGATAATGGTCTTCGGTAACCGGCCCGAATCCATCATGCAAAAATAGTTCTACAAACCTGGTACGAGGTGCATACCTGCCCATATCACGGCTTATCTGGTATGCAATAGCATTACGCATCAATGTACGATCATCCCAGGGTGCGTGCATAATCCAGTTATTTTCGGATGGCAATCCAAGTATCGGTTCATTACGATTTTCTTCTTCATCGTCTACCAGGCGAACTGCAAATTGTTTTTTTGGAAACGTAAGAGAACTATTCCCTCTGTAGTTGGTTTCCATTCTGCTTTGCAGGTGAACGTTATCTGTATTTAATCTTGCCCGGTCATCATCCTCGAGATCGAAAACCGTGAAATAAGCCGGTGTTCGATATTCCCCGTATGGATGCATGATCTCATCAAATTGATGAACGATAACAAGAGGAAGATTTGAACTAAACTCTGATAACTCACCTGATAACTGGGTATAAACTTTCGAAACCACATCACCTGCCTGACCATTATTATAAATCCGTGCCCGTACAAGTACAGATCCTGAGATATGAATAGGTTGACCATCCTGATATTGATTGGATGATTGATCAGGAATTTCACCATTAAGAGTGTAATATATTTCTTCGCCTGCAGGCGCGCTCAATTGCAAATCAAAAGGTTCAGTGAATGTCCCCTCTGAATGTGAAAATTCAGGAATGGATGCACTTACTTCGATGAATAAAACAGGAAAAAGAGCAAAAAGGAATAAGAAAACTGATAAAAAAAAGCGCATTATAAAAGTAATTGTCAGTGAATAGAATTTGGGAGAATGTAGAATAATATTGGTATCTGCAATATTAAAGTAAAATTCTGAACAGGTTGTGAAGGTATCGCTTGTATATTTATAGATTTTTCAAATTTGGTTAAAAATCACAGTTAAAAAAAACGGCTCAGAATAAAGATACTCCGAGCCGTTTAGACTGATTACTATATTATAAACCAATCGTTTATCATATTACTTCACGAGCATCATTTTTCGTGTAAACACTCTGTCGCCCGCTTGTAATCGATACAGATAGATTCCGCTGGCTAATCTGCTGGCATCAAATGTAACTGTATGAGCTCCTGCATTCATAGTTCCATTTACAAGTGTTGCCACCTGCCGGCCTGTAACATCATACACATTCAGAGTTACATGTGCAGACTCCGGTAATGAGTACTGAATCTGAGTAGTTGGGTTGAAAGGGTTCGGATAATTCTGACTCAAATGATACTCTTGTGCAAATTCTGCATTATCATCATCAATACTAACAAACTGTCCATAATCGATGTTGTCAAAGAACCATGTAAAGTCTGCACTTCCGTCACCTTCTGTACCAAGATCAAAAATCAGTACAATATTATCGTAGGTTGCTTCAGGATCTGCCCCGCTAAAGTCAAACGACAGCTCAGTCCATTCACCTGAAACCGGAATTTCCTGTTCGATCTCAGCAAATACCTCTGAATCTTCTGAGTATTCGATCTTAAGCAGCAGAGTGGTGTTATCGCGAGGTGCCCACACTTGTATATCTAATGGACCTTCATTGATATCAATTGCTTCGGCAAGTGTGATGTAACTTCCGCCCCATGGCTCGCCTGCCCCTTTAACCATCTGTGCAACACGGGCTGATTCATTGATTCCGCTTGGATCCGGATTATCAATTACTGTTGTCATACCACCATCGAAGTTGACGAACAGTTCGTCCCAGTTATAATCTTCTTCAAAAGTAATAGGCAATACAATGTCAGGAGCAGGTGCAGCTGGCTCACCACCAGATACTTCAGAACCGGTTGCAGGTTCAGAGTACAGTTCAAACTCTGTATTATACTGGAACAGCCAGAATGTGTATTCGGTACCGGGCTCAAGGTCACCCATTACGAAACCGAATGGACCTATGCCCCCACCATCATTCGGTGATGAACCAAACTGGTATTCTGTAGCGTCCTGTGGTGTATCTGGCGCATCGGCTGTCACTGAATAAAATAGTCTGTATACAATATTTTCTTCAGCTGTTTGATTAGGACCGACAGCAACAAATATTTCACCATCACCAACCGGATCTTCACCTGCCATATCCGAAACAACAAAACCATCCGGCATTGGAGGAGCTACAGGAACTACTTCGTCTGTTTGCATCAGTGATACATTATCGATGAAAACATCATCATTGCTCAAACCCATTTCAAATCCAAGTTTCATAGAGGCAAATGTTTCATTCAGATTCAGGAGAATTTCAAAGGTCTGCATATCGGTAGACAGTTCAACATCCTCAATGTGAACGGGTGTAAACGCACCGCCATCCTGACCGAAGAACATCCG
>SLAU01000101.1 GCA_007126675.1 Balneolaceae bacterium | reverse complement strand
GTGATTGAGTTTGTTCTGAAAGTATCTACAAACGCCCTGTTCTTAAATTCATCCCATGCTTCATAAAAGAAGGCTTTTTTTAAATCGCGTGTTGCAATTGTCATGTGCGGATGGATTTCGTCTTTAAGTTTATCCGGATCAAATTTGAGTGTATCAATTAACCGGTCTCTGAGGTTTGAGTAGAGTGCCTGTACAGGGTTATGATTGGTAATCTTTACAAAAATCACCCGCGGTTCAAAACAATCAAATCCATTCAGATGAATTTCAAATGATTGTTGTTTTGCAGCAAATTTTTTCAGTTCAGGGATCAGTTTATCCTCAAACGATACATCCCTCCGAAACGGCATTTGCAGGGTGATATGAGCCGGAGCTTTCAGCGCATGTTTTGCATGAAACCGTTCACGCATCTCCTCTTTAAGAGATTTTATTTTTTTCCTGATTTCTTCAGGCGGCACTATCGAAATGAAATAGATTTTTTTTGACATGTTATTATTGAAAAACTGGTTTACTTCCATCGTTTTTCAAAACATACAAAATGATCAGCGTAAAACTTACTTTCATTGCGCAGCTTCCCAGCCGATGATTGCCTGTTTTCGGGTTTCACCCCACATATAACCGCCGGTTTCACCGTCAGCACGTATTACACGGTGGCAGGGGATAAGTATTGCAGCAGGATTTTTGCCGATTGCTGAACCGATCGCTCTTGCAGCATTTTCATTTTCAATCGAGGACGCAACCTGCTGATATGTTTTAAGCTCACCTGATGGTATATTAAGAAGCGCCTGCCATACATTGAGCTGAAATTTAGTTCCGCGCAGATGCAGAGTGATTTTCCCTGGGTCATGATCAGGGTTATTAATGATGGATAGTGCTCTGTCGTGAATCGGTTTCTTCTTTTCTGTAATTGAAGCATTCGGATATTTTTCTCTGAGCTGATTCACCGCTCTCTCAACAGGACCATCAATAAATCCAGCACTGCATATTCCTTTTTCTGTAGAAGCAATCAGTAACTTGCCGAATCTGCTGTGTGATATCGAATAGCTGATCAATAGCCCTTTACCGCCATTTTTAAACTCTCCCGGAGTCATCGATTCGATTTTAATAAACAAATCATGGAGCCGGCCTGTGCCTGAGAGTCCTGTTTCATATGCTATATCAAAAAGTGAATTCTCTCTCTCACGAATCAGTTTTTTGGCATAATTTAGTGTAGTGTATTGCAAAAACTTTTTGGGACTAACTCCTGCCCATTCCGTAAAAAGTCTCTGAAAATGCCAGGGACTCAAATTTACATGCCGGGCAATCTCATCAAGCGAGGGCTGCATGATTTGATTTTTCCGTATGTAGGAAATAGCAGTAGCTGCAATTTGATATTGATGTAGGTATTCCGGCATTTTTTTATTTGTGAAGGAATCTAAACAGAGTGAATAGATTTAAAAACCCGATTCTTGCGGATAAATAATTAAATCGGACAGGCAGATTCCTTTACTTTGAATTGCACTTTATACGGAGAATATGTTTTCAGCGTTTTTATAACTTTAAGAGTAATTCAAGTGCTTAAAAATAGAAATGATAAACGGAAAGCCGGATTATATTGCCGATAAAAAATGGAGGATATCAAGGGACAGTTTTGTACCTGCTTACTTGAAGTTGTGGGAATCTGACAGAAATGTGTTTAAAGAGAGAATTGAAGAAGGGCTGAGTGTACTTGAAAACTGTGATGTTTGTCCGCGCAACTGCCACGTAAACCGGATGAAAGATGAACATGGCAAGTGTAAAACCGGCCGTCATGCATGGGTGGGAAGTTACTTTCCTCATTTTGGTGAGGAAGACTGCCTTCGAGGATGGAACGGTTCAGGAACTATCTTTTTCTCATTTTGCAATCTTAAATGTGTGTTTTGCCAGAACCACGAACTTTCGTGGGAGGGGCCGGAAAAAAGGTAACGGCTGATGAAATTGCGGACATGATGATAGAACTTCAGGAGCGCGGCTGTCACAACATCAATTTTGTAACGCCTGAGCATGTGGTTCCGCAGGTGCTCGAAGCCATACCGCCAGCCATCGAAAAAGGTTTGCGCCTGCCAATCGTGTATAATACAGGCGCTTATGATTCGATCCACTCGCTAAAACTGATGGAGGGAATTGTGGACATCTATATGCCCGATTTCAAATTCTGGGACCCGGATCTGTCGAAATTTTATATGACGGAAAGTACATATCCTGAAGTGGCACGAGAGGCAGTGATTGAAATGCACCGCCAGGTGGGTGATCTGAAATTTGACGATGACGGGCTGGCATTGCGCGGACTTCTGGTTCGTCATCTTGTGATGCCCAACCGCGTGGCCGGTGCTGATGAGATTTTTCGTTTTTTGGCAGATGAAATATCGCCTCATACTTATCTCAATGTAATGGATCAATACTATCCGGATGCCCAGGTGGTGCGCAAACCGGGACGCTACAATGATATCGAACGCCGCGTTACCGGCGCTGAGTTTCGGGAGGCAAAGCTGGCAGCACGGGATGCCGGTTTATACAGAATCGATGAGCGATGGCGAACGATGAGAAGCGCTTGGATGTAGTTTAACGTCAGTTCGAGATAAGAATTTGGAAAAAGTAGCCTATGATTGTCAAAATGGGGAGATTGGTTGTAGTAATGTAATGAATTTCGTCATGCCGGACTCCGATCCGGCATCTCCTGCCTTTATCAACGGCAGAGGATGACGCCTCTATTGATAACATTATAGTTATTTCAACAATTTTATAACGAACTCAGGTTAATTTATCAATTTCCAAAGTCCTCAACACCTTTCACAAAATAAACCTGCATTTTATAACTCTTTCAGGAGATCATTAACATCCAACGCCCGGGTGTACATATTCAGAGATCCATCCTCATGAATCGGCCACTCTTTTTTCGGACGATCCCGGTAAAGTTCAACACCGTTTTGATCCGGGTCGCGCAGATAAATTGCTTCAGAAACGCCGTGATCAGAAGCTCCGTCAATCGGGTATTTTAGATCGATCAGCCGTTTAACCGCCACGGCAAGATCTTTTCGAGAAGGATATAAAATTGCTGTATGAAATAATCCGGTGCTATTGCGCGGCGGCGGACTTCCGTTTAAACTCTGCCATGTATTTAAACCAATATGGTGATGATAACCTCCGGCAGAGATAAATGCAGCCTGGTCACCATAGGTGGTCATCAGCTCAAAACCCAAAATCTCACAATAAAAGTTGAGAGATCGGTTAAGGTCAGCCACTTTCAGGTGAACATGTCCGATGGATGTGCTGGCAGGTATTTTATAATCACTCATAATTTTTCAGATTAATTGGCAAGAGCTGATTTGAAATAAAAAACCCAGACTTATTTCTAAGACTGGGTTTTTATAAAAAGTTTACCTACGCCAGCTTACTTAAGCTCTAAATAAAACGGTTTTTCAGTCTCAAGAGATTTTTTAGTCGCTTTACGAAGTGTTTCACCGGTTACTTCATCCGGGTCATCTTTATTGATTGTATAAAGATCATATTCATCAGATGAAATGTCTGCCCGTCCACCGGCTGCACAGGTTACTTTAATATGCATCGGTGTGTAGATACCAAAAGTAATATTACCTACCAGCATATTTACGAAGCTGAGGCGTGTTTCTACTCTTGCCACACCGTTGCTGCACTCGTCCTGAGCGCGAACTACATTAGGCGGTACTAAACCGAATATCCAGGCAGAAGCAAATGTTTGCTCATAAACTTGTGCTGAAGGTTCGAGTCCGGTAGTTACATTTGCATGATAACATCCTGATAAAAATATAAATGCTGAAATGAAGATGAGAGATAAAAATTTAGTATTCATTTTATTGATTTTTTAGTGGTTAATAAGAAGTGACTCTACTCTTTTACAAAAAAACAGGAAAGGTATGTTGTTAGCAATCACTATTCCTGACAGATAGTAATAAAAAAAGGAAAATAATTTACTATCAAGTTTGATAATAATTAATAGTTATACGCTCACAAAACAATTTCGTTGCATGGATACCGTTAATCCATTAATTTGAAGAATGATCAAATCATTCGGAGATAAAGCAACGTCAGATGTTTTTCATGGTATTTCAAGCAGTAAGGTCAGAAAACTTCCGGCCCAAATTCTTGAATCTGCTCTGTATAGATTGGATATCCTGAATGCTGCCACTTCTCTTGATGATTTAAGATCTCCACCCGGCAACAGGCTGGAAGCTTTGCGGGGTGATTACAAAGGTTATCATAGCATCCGAATCAACGTCCAATGGAGAATTGTATTCCGATGGCAGGATTCAAATGCTTATGACGTAGCCATTACAGATTATCATTAATGTATAAAATTGGTGAATCATCATGATTCCAAAAAACAGAGTAACCACACATCCCGGCACCATATTACTGAATGAGTTTCTTGAGCCTATGGGACTAACCCAAAAGGAGTTGGCAGATCATTTGGAGATACCTATTCAGCGGATTAACGAAATTGTAAGAGGTAAAAGGGGAATTTCACCGGATACAGCCTGGCTGTTGTCGAAGGCATTCGATACTTCTCCTGAATTTTGGCTGAATTTACAGTCCATGCACGATCTGTCTGCCAATCGGCCAAGCAAACACATTGAGCCTCTTAAGGCTGTTCAGGCATAACAAGTGGTTCTTCGAAGGAGCCCTCTGCACAAGCAGCAGAAATCGTTGGTAATCCTGATTCAAATCTCTTGCTTCTTCTTAACCACAGATCCGTGAACCGGGTGATTTTATTTACCTGTAACAGTAATAATAATTCTTCTGCTTCCGCCGCGGTTTCTGTGCTCACACAGATAAATTCCCTGCCATGTTCCCAGGTTAAACCGCCCGTTTGTAACCGGAACAGTTACCGAATGGCCAAGCAGTGAGCTTTTAATGTGAGAGGTCATATCATCAGGCCCTTCCAGGGTGTGCTCAAACAGGGAGGTGTCTTCCGGTACCATCCGGTTAAAGTGCGATTCAAAATCGCGGCGGACAGACGGATCGGCATTTTCGTTGATGGTGAGCCCAGCGCTGGTGTGCTGTATAAAAATGTGGGCGGTGCCTGCTTTTATTTGATTTATTTCAGGTATGGCGCTTAAAATTTCATCTGTAATTAAGTGAAATCCGCGGGATCTTGATTTCAGTGTGATCTGTTTTTGAATGATTTCCATGGTGGGAGAATATAAAAAGGTTTTGGGACTCACCCCTCCGAAGGATCGGAGCAGGCTCTGTCTCCCTCTCTATGAATAGAGAGGGGAGGACTTTGAAAGAAAATTTGGTAGTAAGTATTTAGTAATTTATAGCCTAATTAACGTGCATCAAAGTCATCCCCCGGCTTCCGTCGCATTCGCTCCTGAAGCCTGCCCCCTTCAAAGGGG
>SLAU01000181.1 GCA_007126675.1 Balneolaceae bacterium | reverse complement strand
CACCTCCGGCAATAAATTCACTGTCTTCAATTCTTTCGGTTTGTGAAACAGACAGGTCTAAAAGAGGTAAAAAGCCCGCATTTCCAAGCGACAGATTGTTATCGGCAATTTCTGCCCTGTTTTTGGAGATTTGAACTCCATAGTTATTATCCAGCCCGATCTGAATGGCTTCATCGAGAGAAAGTTTTTCCTGGGCTTCTGATACATTAAATAAACCTCCTGTCAGCAGGGAGATGAATAAGCAGGTTAGTAAAGTTTTCTTCATTATTATTTTCAAATCCTAAACAGATGCTGCTTCCAATTTTTTATCTGCTTCAATAGCTCGTTCAATTGTTTCAAGCTTTTTCTTTCTGTCTGATGCAAAGTAACTGTAAATAGCAGGTATTACATACAGGGTAAGGAAACTACCGATCAGAAGACCGCCGATAACTGCAATACCCATAGATATACGGCTTTCAGCTCCGGCACCTAAAGCGAGTGCGATCGGGAGAATACCAAGTATTGTAGAAATCGTTGTCATCAGAATTGGCCTGAAACGAACGGCTGCAGCATCCATGATTGAATCCATTACACTCATTCCCTGTTCCTGCCGCTGATTCGCAAATTCAATAATAAGAATTCCATTCTTAGCAATAAGTCCAATCAGCATAATAATCCCGATCTGGCTGAAAATGTTCAGCGTCTGGTTAAAGTACCAAAGCGATAAAAGGGTACCAAACACTGCAAGCGGCACCGTAAACAGAATGATGAACGGATCACGGAAACTTTCGAATTGAGCAGCAAGTACAAGGTAAATCAGGATAATTGCAAGAATGAAGATAAACATGAGGCTTGCAGCACTTTCGGCAAAATCGCGGGATGGTCCTGCAAGATCTGTAATGATAGCTTCAGGCAGTATTTCAGCTGCAATTTCATTCATTGCATCTATACCGTCGCCTATTGTATAACCGGGAGCAAGACCTGCAGAAATCGTAGCCGAATTGAACCGATTAAACCGGAAAAGCTGTGGCGGGGCACTCGATTCCGAAATATTCACAAGATTATCAAGCTGAATCAGGTTGCCCGATTCGTTTCTAACATAAATGGTACGCAGATCAATCGGTGCATTCCGAAATTCGCGCTCCATCTGGCCAATAATTTCATACTGCTTGCTATCCATGATAAAATATCCAAAACGTGTGCCGGACAGTGAAAGCTGCAGTGTTTGAGCAATGTCGCGCACTGATACACCCAAAGACCTTGCTCGGTTTCGTTCAATTTCTACCTGTAATTCTGGCTGATTGAATTTCAGATTCACATCGGCGAATGTAAACGCTTCATGTTCATTAGCTGCACGGATAAAGTCAGGAATAACTTCTTCAAGCTGTTCCAGGTTTTGCGCTTGCAGTACATATTGAACAGGCAACCCTCCTCGCCTTGATCCTATTGATTGCGGCTGCGATACAAAAGTTTGTGCACCTGACAGGTTACCAAGAATTTCGGATAAATCGTCAGCGATTTCCTGTTGTGATCGGTCACGTTCGCTGCGATCAACAAGATTTATAAAGCCAAATGCAGAATTAATAGAGCCGGCAGCTCCAAAACCGGGAGAGGTAACCGTATTCATGGCATAGAGTTCGGGTACATTTTCCTGCACAGCTTCTATCATTCGATCCACATAGGCGTCCATATATTCGAAAGAAGCACCCTCAGGAGCTGTTGCTACAATCCGCATCTGTCCGCGGTCTTCAAGTGGTGCCAGCTCTTGTGGTATGTTCACGTAAAGAAGGGCAATGAGTCCGCCCGCAAAAGCCATCACAACAAATGCCATCCAGCGCACTTTCATGAAGGATTCGAGTGAATTTTTATAAATTCTGTTTAGCCATTCAAAAAACGGTTCTGTCATTTTATAAAACCGGTTCTTCTCAGCACCTTTTGACAGAATCTTTGTTGCCAGCATGGGTGTAAGCGTCAGCGCAACAAACGATGATATAACAACAGCACCGGCGATAGCAACACCAAACTCACGGAAAAGACGTCCGGTTGTACCGCCAAGGAAAAGGATTGGCATAAATACCGAAACAAGAGCAAGCGATGTAGCTACAACTGCAAAAAAGATCTCCTTGGCACCAAGTATTCCGGCTTCAATAGCAGGCAGGCCCTTTTCCATTTTTGCATAAATATTTTCGAGCACCACAATAGCATCATCCACAACAAGGCCGATGGCAAGTACAATGGCGAGCATTGTAAGCACATTGATTGAAAAGCCGGCCACATACATCACAAAAAATGAACCGATAAGTGCAATCGGAATCACGATAATTGGAATTAACGTGGTGCGCCAGTCTCTCAGAAACAGGAATATCACAGAAATTACAAGTGCGAGCGCAAGGAAAACGGTTTGCTGCACTTCATTTACCGATTGCTGTATATATTCAGTAGTGTCGAAACCTGTGGCAAGAGCGATATCTTCCGGCAGGTCGCGTTCGATCCGGTCTAATCTGTTATAAAACTCTTCTGCAATATCCAGCTGGTTCACACCCGGCAGGGGAATCAATACTACACCCACCATAGGTATTCCATTTCTTTTCAAAACAGTACGCTGATTTTGTGCTCCCAGTTCAGCATATCCGATATCTCCAAAACGAACCTTATTGCCACCCGACTCGCGAATAATCAGATTATTAAACTCTTCGACATCGGTCATCCTTCCCATCGTTCTTACAGAAAGCTCGGTGGTCATACCTTCAATACGTCCGGATGGAAGCTCTACATTTTCACGGTCTAATGCCTGCTGCACATCCAGGGGAGTTAAACTGTAAGCAGCAAGTTTTAGCGGATCCATCCACAACCGCATAGAATATTGTTTTGCACCCCAGATTCGCACCTCACTTACTCCCGGAATTGTTTGAAGCTGTTCCTTAAATATGTTTTCAGCAATTCCGGTTAGGTCGAGCAAATCACGCCGGTCACTATTTACATTTAAAAAGATAATCGGAGAAGCATCAGCATCGGCTTTCCTGACAGTAGGAGGATCGGCATCAGCGGGAAGATTTCGTTGAGCTCGTGAAACACGGTCGCGAACATCATTAGCTGCTGCTTCGAGATCGATTTCAAGCTCAAACTCAACAGTAATTGTGCTTTGGCCCTCACGGCTGGTGGAGGTAAGTGTTCGGATTCCGGCAATACCGTTTACAGATTCTTCAAGAGGTTCGGTGATCTGAGATTCAATCACGTCTGCATTGGCACCCACGTAAGAAGTTGAAACGGTTACGATGGGCGGATCTACAGACGGATACTCACGTACTCCAAGATTAAAGAATGAAATCACCCCAAACAGTACGATTACAATTGACATCACAGATGCCAATACCGGGCGGCGAATACTAAGTGAAGATATCCGGCTCATACTTCAGTCGATTTTTTTAAGTCAACAATATTTATATCCATTCCAGGGCGTGCCTGCAATAACCCGGTTGTTAATACTACATCACCTACCTCAAGGCCGTCGATCACCTGAACTTTATTACTTGTCCGGATACCGGTGCGAATTTCTACCTCTTCCACTTTGCCATCTCTGGCTACAAATACCTTTTGACGGTTCAGCTCAGGAATAATTGCAATGGCAGGCAGCATTATTGCATCATCAATTTGATCCAGAATCAGTGTAATATTTGCAAATGCACCGGGGAAAAGCACTCTGTCGGGGTTGTCACTGATTGCACGTACCTGTAACGTTCGGGTGTCGGTATCTATCCGGGGTTCAATTGCATACACTTCTCCGCTAAATGTTGAGTCAACACCTTGCACGGAGAACTCAATCAAATCACCAACTGAAACGCGTGCCAGAAATCGCTCAGGAACCGAAAAGTCGATTTTAATGGGGTCAACATCCTGTAATGATGCGATTCTTGTATCGGGGCTGATATAACTTCCTGTACTAACATACTTTAAACCGACAACACCTGTAAATGGCGCGCGAACTTCTGTTTTTTCAATTTGGGCTTCAATCAATCGTACTTCAGCTTTAAGTACGTTCACTTCATTGAGAGTTGCCTCATATTCATCCTGACTGATTCCGCCCCGCTCCAGTAATCGCTGCTGTCTTGCTTCTCTCTGTTCAGCCAGGCTTAAACGATATTCTGCTCTTTGTTTTTGGGCCTGCAACTCGCTGTCATTGATTTTCACAAGCAAATCTCCTCTTTCTACGGACCTGCCTTCCTGCAATAATATTTCGGTGATGAGGCCGGCGGTTTCCGTACTCAATTCCACAACTTCATTTGCCCTGATTGTACCGCTCGAGTAAATTCTGTCTTCAATAGACTCGTAGTCAAGCTCAACAGCTTCAACCTGTAATGTACTATTGCCACGGTTAGATCCTCCGTCTGACTCTCCTTCAGAGGATGCACTAAACAGTGGTTTTACTTTTGGCCAGGCCAAAAGTCCGAACACCGAAAGCAGCACTACAACTGTAATTAATCTTTTTAATGTCTTGTTCATGTAGCTAGTATCATATAGGTATGTAAGTGTTATTGCTTGCTGTGCAACGGATAAAATTAAGAGATAGTTCTTCTTTTTTTTTAACCGGTTTTGTAAAATAATGTAGAGCAAAGAATACTGTAAATAAAAAAGGCGATGCATTAGCACCGCCTTTTCAAATAAAAGTAGTTAATGATACAGCTAAACTCAGGCTACGTGAGGATCGAGCTGCTTTTTGATTTGTGATTTTGGTACAGCTCCCACAATCTGTTCAACAACTTCGCCGTCTTTAAAAATTAATAAGGCGGGGATACTTCTGATACCATATTTAACGGAAACTTCGGGATTGCTATCAACATTCACTTTGCCGATTTTAGCTTTTCCGTCGTACTCGCCGGCAAGTTCATCTACTACAGGACCAACCATACGGCAGGGGCCGCACCATTCTGCCCAGAAGTCTACCAATACCGGTTTATCACTTTTTTCTACTTCGTCGGTAAAATTACCGTCGGTAAATTCAATTGTGTTACTCATAGTTATATTACTTTTTTATTTGATTTAACTAAAGATCGTGATTGATAAGGAGAAAATCTTATACCATTGTCTTATCAATTCCATTGCTTACAGTTATGAGGCCGAACGCGATAGTTGAACATGTTCCTTGCCGATAATATTGCGTAAGCCTTTCAGTAAGTCATTGTTTGGCTCAACCACAAACCTTCTCACGTTCATTTTAAGCGGCCTTTTGGCATGATGGCTCATGATATGCATACACACTTTGGTTTCCCCTTTGTGTATGCTCATTAATGTTGCCATATCACTCAGATCATCATCGGTAATATCGCTTGTTCTGAGTTTGATGTTTAACTGCAGCTGGTTTTGAAATTTTTCGCGCAGATTTTCGACCCGCTCCATTTTTGAAGCAATAATTTT
>SLAU01000017.1 GCA_007126675.1 Balneolaceae bacterium | reverse complement strand
CTCTACGCTATCAACGCAAGCGGGCGATCACCCCGAAACCTTTCCTATGATGAGCTGATGAATATTTTGGATGAACAGGGAGATGATGCCATTCCGCCCTACGATCTGCTGTCCGTATCCGTTCCGGGTGCGGTTGACGGCTGGTTTGAGCTACACGATAAATTCGGATCCATGCCGATGGCCGATATTCTTTCCGAGCCTATTTACTACGCCGAAGAGGGTTTCCCGGTGAGTGAAGCTATTTCGATGTACTGGCAGCGGGCTGCCGGTTTTCTGAGTGACCAGCCAGGAGCTTTTAAGGAGACGTTTACCATTGACGGTCGCGGACCGGAAAAAGGTGAAGTTTTCAGAAACCCGGATCTTGGAAACACATTTCGTCTGCTGGCCGAGCAGGGTCGTGACGCTTTCTATCGCGGAGAAATTGCGGAAAAGATCGATGAGTGGATGCAGGAAAACGGCGGCTACCTCACTTTTGAGGATTTTGACAAGCACACTTCGGAATGGATTGATCCGATCAGCGTTAACTATCGCGGATATGACATCTACCAAATTGGCGGCAACAACCAGGGAACGGCGGTGCTGCAGATGCTGAATATCCTGGAAGGGTACGATCTGAGTAAAAAAGGATTCGGCACCGAAGAAACACTGCACTTAATGGCCGAGGCCAAAAAACTGGCTTATGAAGATCGCGCAAAACACTATGCAGATTCCGACTTTTATGATCAACCCACCGATCGCCTGCTTTCCAAAGAGTATGCAGCTGAGCGCAGGGAGCTGATCGGCGACCGTGCCATGCGCAGCGCGGAAACCGGAGTGGATGTAATGGAGGATGGCGACACTATCTACCTCACAACAGCCGATAAACACGGAAATATGGTTTCGCTGATCCAGAGTAATTTCCGCGGAATGGGAACGGGGTTTGTAGTACCCGGCACCGGGTTTAGCTTTCAGAACCGCGGCGAGCTTTTTTCGCTCGATCCCGATCATCCCAACGTGTATGAGCCGGGCAAGCGACCTTTCCATACCATCATTCCCGGTTTTGCCATGAAAGACGGGAAGCCGTGGTTCAGTTTTGGGAATATGGGTGGTGCCTATCAGCCGGTGGGTCACCTCAGCATAATCACCAACGTGATCGACTTTGGAATGAACATCCAGGAAGCGGGTGATGCCTTCCGCTGGATGCACAACGGATCAACCGAACCAACCGATGATTTGGATGCGTACATGGAGGCCACCGGAATACTGCATATCGAATCGGGCGTGGATTATGATGTGGTTCGCACATTAAGAGCCAGGGGCCACACCGTACGTATTGGCGAGAGCTTCTTCGGCCGCTACCAGGGCATACTCTTCGATCATGAACATGGCGTGTACTACGGCGCCAGCGAATCCCGGTTTGATGGCCAGGCGGCGGGGTATTGACAGGGTGCGAGGCTCAGGGTTCAAGATGCAGGGTATCAACCTGACAGCGTCCACAGGTCCTGTCAGCGTTGTAGGTAGGGGCTTTTGAGTTATGAAAAGATTCGGGACGGTAAACAGGCATAACTCCTTAGAACCATATATATGCCTTCATAGACGTATAAAACCACTTAATCCTCGAAAAACCAGAATATATAATTACAATTCTCACAAATCTGGTTTTTGGCGGATTTGTTCAGCCAGTCAAAATTCAGGAATGTAAATCCCGGCGTATTCAACAGTGTGCTGCGCTCCCAAAATCGTGTTCCTTTACACACCGGGCATTCGAGTTGGCTTCCCTATACATAAACCTCTTTTGCTTCGTTCTTTTTGCTCATTCTCGGGATTATTGATTAAATGGTTATTTACAATCTAATAGAATGAGAAAAAGATACAAACGGCAAGAATGGTGTAATTCATGCATGAAACTGTCATTACCCATCGAACCAGGCCTACTAACGGCAGGCGGCCCTGTCAGCTATGGAAAATCAGGAAGTGCACCGAAATGTACCGCTAAATCTGCACCTGTGGCTGTTTTGAAAATTGTCAGTTATTTCTCTTCTCAGGACTCGAGTTGACCCATCCGGATATTCTCAAATCCGGCTCACCTGATGGCTCTCTATCATTTTTTCTGGTAAAAAAAGCTACCCACTTATAACTTACGGATATCAAACTGAATTTTATCCATTTATAGTGATAAATATTATAAATTTTATGCGCTAATAAGGTATACAATTTGAGTTTCGGCCCTGGGATGGATATTGGTACCGGAATTCAACTGCTTTTTATCATAAACTTTTAATTCAGGAATTATGAAATCTTTACTACAACTTTTATCAACACAGATCAGAATGGGTGCTTATATAACCGGCACACTAATGCTAATTCTTTTAACAGTTTCATCTCTGTTTTCACAACCACTTTTTGCGCAACCGGCCGAACCGGGTGAACTGCTATGGAGTGTAGAGTTTGACGATAAAGTAGAAAACTCTTCGCCAACGGTTCTCGATGGCGTGGCATATCTGCCTGCGAAAAGAAAGCTCTATGCAGTGGATATCACATCGGGAAGTATTCTTTGGGAAACAGAACTTCAAAACGTTATCTATGAGAGTCCATCAGTTGTGGACGGTATAGTTTATGTAGGAGATCAGTATCGAATTGTATACGCAATTAATGCCACAACAGGAGAAATCGTATGGATCAGGGATGATGAAGAGACCTTTGCGCCGGCAAGGGCAAAAACCACAGTAATTGGCAATGTTGTTTATGTAAGTACGGGGTCTGATGACAACATAAATAACGGGTGGCTGCGTGCACTCAGGAGCTCAGATGGAAGCTTGCTATGGGAATATGAAACAGCAGGGTCTGCCCGGGAAAACAGCCCCGTTGTATCAGGTGGACGGGTATTTATTGGCGATAACCTCGGAAATATTTATGCCCTGGATGCACAAACCGGCGATGAGCTTTGGATTTTTAGTGAAAGCTTTTCAGTTGTGAATGCCTCTTCTACGGTTGATAATGGAATTCTATATAGCATCGTGTCAAAAATTCTGCCTGATGACGGCACATCAGACGTTCCACTGTATGATGCCTATATCTATGCATTTGATGCCGAAACAGGAGAAGAGATCTGGGATGAGCCTGTTGTGGAATATGCTGCACAGATGAGCGGCTGGTCTTCGCCTACAGTTTATAATGGAGCGCTCTATGTTGGTATCCATCATAACCTCTATTCGGTGGATGTCTCATCCGGCAGTGTAAACTGGTCGTTTGAAACCGATTCCTTTGTAATCTCGTCTCCTACTGTAGCCGGAGGGGTTGTATTTTTTGGCAGTAACGACCACTATATCTACGCGGTTGATACTGAAACCGGTACCGAAAACTGGTCTCTCGAAACTCCCGGATTTGTGTGGTCATCGCCGGTTGTACTGGATGGCGTAGTCTATATCGGGGCTGACCTCTCAGACCCCGGTGATCCGGATGATATTGGATCTGAAGAGTTTATCGGATATCTATATGCGATTGAATCGGGTGTTACAGCATCAAGCCAGGATTCAAGAGTTCAGCTGGGGACGCTCAATCACCACTTCGGTCTTCCTCCATTTTTTCAGGTTACTATCAACTCTTCAAACGCACCTGTAAAAGAGGGGGAAACTCTTGAACTGTCGGCCACAATCCGCAATCTTGGGGTTACCGATACCCAAACTATACAGCTTTTTAATTTTGAGGGCAACAGCACTGATCAGCAAGAGGTTACTCTCGACAGAAATCAATCAGAAACAATCAGCCTCTCCTGGCTCACTTCAGACGGTGATGCAGGCTTTGACAACGTAAGTATAAGTTCTGAAGATCATACTGAGTGGCTGCGCGTAGCAGTTATGCAGGAAGCAAATGTAGGTGGATGTTCCGAGATTAACATACCGGGTTACTACACTCTGATCGGATCATTTGGAGCCACGAGCGATTGTATTCGCATCACAAGCAGTTATGTTGAGTTTGATGGCAATGACAACCGCATTCATTTCATTTCCGGAGGTCAAACAAACGGAATAGTTATTGACGGTGGTGATGATGGAATTGAGCATGTGACTGTAAAAAACATAATCGTTGATGATTTCAAGGTTTTTGAGGTAGACAATGGCGCAATCGTAATGAAGAATGTGTCACATGGTGAGATGTACAATGTAACCGCCCGCGACAGCTACTGGGCTGTAAGGGGAGAAAATGTCCATAACTTTGAATTCAGGGATAATGTTTTCGATGGAAATGAGTGGTACGGTATTTGGCTGGTAGAGTCTACAAATAATACAATGCGAAATATGGATGTGCTGAATTCTTTCTACGGCATATGGCTCGATCAGCAGAGCAACTACAATCTAATTGAGGATAGTAACGTGTCAGGAAATTTCTTTGGATTCCTGGTTGGAGAATCCCACTCTGTAGACTATGTGAATATTCGCTCCTTCGATAATCCGGGCGGTTTTGGCGATCCGGGCGATATATATACCTACTTCGGTTCGCACTCCATCAATATAAGTAACATGCACTTTGGTTTGGGTGAAAACAAAGGCCTGCGCGCTTCTTTTACCGCCAGCGATGATTTTTTTGGTGCCGCGGAATCGCCGGGAGAGCATCCGGAACTAATAAGTCTCGAAGGCTATTTTTTGGCAAAAATTTACAACCCAAATGGCGAGCTTGAGATCGATATTCACTACGACCTTTCGGAATTTCCATCAGCCGACGAAAATGAACTCGTCCTGAAAAGGTACGACGGAGAGCCTGGAGAAGGAGAATGGATAGCCGTGGGTGGTATAGAAATTAACACGGAGGAGCAAACCTTAACTGCTATACTTACCGAACATGGAATCTACGGAGTATTCAGCGCTGAAATGGCAGTGTCGGTTGAACCTGACGAGATGATTACCCGGTTTGAGTTACATCAAAACTACCCGAACCCATTCAATCCGGTAACAATAATAGGATATCAGCTCCCGGCACAAACCGATGTTCGGCTTGAAGTGTTCGATGTACTGGGCCGCCGTGCTGCAGTTCTGGTAGATGAAGTTCAGCCTGCTGGAAGACACAGTACATCATTCGACGCGTCAAACTTAGCCAGCGGTGTCTATATTTACCGCTTACAGGCCGGGAACCATGTAAAGAGCCGGCAAATGATGCTGATTAAATGAAATAGGGTTGTTATTAAATTTATGAAAGCGATTTTGAAAAAAATCAGAGCAGCAATCTCTAAAGAGGCAATGAGAAAATTATTCTCCAAAAAATCTCGTCTCTAATATTTCAAGTTTCAGAATCCAATTAATTACCTTCGCTACTGCGACCCACCTCCGTCCCCTCCCTGTGACACTAAAAAAACGGTGTAACAAGGAGGGGAGCTCTTTAAAAAACGTTCTTTACTTAAAATTTTAATCCTGTAAATAATTGACAAGTTATTTCTTTTCAGCTTCATAAAAGGAGATAAAATTGGCAATCAACCATATT
>SLAU01000198.1 GCA_007126675.1 Balneolaceae bacterium | reverse complement strand
CGGCCCGGTCCATTCAATCAGAAGCTCCCTCTCTTTTTCAACGGGAAACGGTTCTCCGGTCAGGATCGACAGTGAGCGTTTTCTCCATAAATCTTCATACAGCTTCGCGGTTAACGACCAGTGATTGGTGCTTTGAGCAAGTGTATAATCCTTAACCTCACCGGGCAGTTCCACAATATTGTTCCTGATAGTATACTCATCTCCCTGATCAGAACAGATTGTGCCGGAAAAGGCTTTCTGAAGGTCAGAAACTGCCGGCGGCAATGTGATCGCTGATTTCTCATTCAGCGGTGAGCGAATTTCTATAGACATAGAGCTGTTTGTTTATTAAATCTTAAGTCGGGATAAGAAATTAATAAGAGCCTGCGGCTGACTAAAAAGGGCGTTGAATAGGATTTTTGATCATTAATTCCGTCATGCCGGACCCCGATCCGGCATCTCCTGCTTTTATCAAAGTTAGGAGATCCCGTATCGAGTACGGGATGACGCCCTTTTTAGTCAGCCAAAATAACACATTACTCAGAATTAGTTCATTATCTCCAACTCACGATACTTATCTAACCATACGCTTTTATCTGCGTCAGAGTTGCATCTATTTCTGAACAATTATTGAAATCTGAGCACCTTTTTGAACACCCAGCATTTCGCGTGCATTGCCTTTATTGATTCCGATCTCAAGCACACCCGAACTTCCTATATAAGCAGCCGGTTCCCCATCGGCCACTGATCCGAATGTAGATACCAGCCCTTTTAAAATGGTATTGCCCACATAAACTTTAAGCTGCGACGGCTTACCGTGCTCAAAGATCATCTCTTCTGATATATTTGAAATTAAATTTCCGAATCTGTCGATATGTACAATCCACCCCTGTATGCCATCTTTATCGGAAATCGGAACCGCCCAGCGATATGTGACAAGTGAATCGAGCGGCTTGCCAAGCTTTTCCAATGAAACTCCATTTGCAATATTTGCTGCAACAGGAGCAAAAATATCCCTGCCATGAAATGTACTGGAAACATCTTTTTTCCAGTATTTACTGTTGGTTAGCTCAACAAGCTCGTAATCAAACTCTCCGCCGATTAGAGAAAAGATTCCGTTATCAGGGCCTACAAAATATTGATCCTGAATTTTGAGAGCCACTCCCTTGCGATCGGTGCCCACACCAGGATCCACGACAACCAAATGAACTGTGCCTGCGGGAAACATCAATGCAGAATTACGGACAACCCAGGCTGCTGCCATAATATCCTGAGGCGGAATTTCATGCGAGATGTCGACCAGTCTTGCGTCAGGCGCAATTCCGAGGAGAACCGCCTTTAAAACACCTACGTAGTGATCCTGCAATCCGAAATCGGTTGTAAGTGTAATGATGGGAGGCATTCTTATGCATAAGTGTTAAGCATTACCGGCATAACAAGCATCAGCATCTGCTCGCCATCTTTTTCACCGGCCGGCTTAACAATTCCCGCACGATTTGGAGTTGAAAATTCAAATTTTGCCTCATCATCTGCAACATTACTCAGAACATCGGCCAGGTATTTTGCATTAAAACCGATTTCCATTTCACCTGCATTGTAATCACAGCTGATGGTTTCCTTGGCCTCACTGCTCATATCAAGGTCTTCTGCCCGGATCGTAATTTTATCATTCCCTAACTGAAGCCGGATTTGCCTTGTAGTAGTGCTTGAGAATACAGAAACTCTGCGCACGGTTGAAAGCATCTGCTCTTTGTCAATCAGCAGTATCTTATCATTGTCGCGCGGAATAACCGATTCATAGTTCGGGTATTGCTCATTAATCAGGCGTGTAACAACAATTGTGTTTGAGCTGCTGAATCGTGCGTGATCGTTGGAAATTGCAATTTCACAATCAGCACCATCCAGTGATTTTGAAACCAGGCTCAGCGCTTTTTCAGGCACGATGAATTTGAGCTCTGATTCAGACTTCAAATTACTATTCACCAATTTTACAAGCCGGTGGCCATCGGTCGCAACAAATTTGCTTCCATCGTTATCAATCTCAAAATATACACCCATCATTGCCGGCCTCAGGTCATCTGAAGAAACAGCAAACATTGTGCGCTGTATTGCATCAACAATTAATTCCGTTTCCGTTTCAAGTGTTACACTCTCATCCATGGCGGGGATTTCAGGAAAGTCGGCAGCATCTTCACCCACCAGTTTATAGGTGCCTTTATCGGTTTTAAACTGAACATTCTGGCTTTCGTCCACTTCAAAAAATACCGGAATGTTTGGAAGCTGACGCAGTGTTTCGAGCAAGCGTTTGGCCGGTATAGCTACTTCACCTTCCTCTTCAATCTCAGCTTCGATATACTCGATAATTGAGATTTCAAGATCGGTTGCAGTCAGTTTAAGTTTACCGTCTTCGCATTCAAAAAGAATTGTTTCAAGAATTGGCAGTGTTGCTTTGGTTGGTACAGCTCCTATTACGGCTGAAAGTCCCTGGTTCAGATCGCTGCTTGATACATTAAATTTCATATTCAGTTAATCAAAAAAGTTGTTGGATCAGTTGTATTTAAGTGATCTATTATTTTTTACTTTAAACTTACACATACTAATAAATCTTGTTCCATACCGCAACTGCGAAAGTGACGAAAATGAAGCTTTTAACAGTAAATTGATCAATATTTTTCGCAGTGTGCACCATTTATAAACTTTTCCCGTTTCATTGTCATCTGCTCTTAAGAAAGAGTATATTTTGTTTCTTAAATAACTTATTTGTGAGACTCAGATTTATCCTTATTACTGTTGCTGCATTTGCAGCTACCGAAGTTTCGGCACAAACTTTTGAGACCGCTAAATATGGCGGTGATTTTCTTTCAGTAGGCGCCGGTGCAAGAGCTCTCGGAATGGGAAGTGCACACGCTGCTGTCACAAATGATGTAACCTCGGCGTACTGGAATCCTGCCGGCTTAACCTCCGTCACATCTATTGATATTGCCTACATGCATTCAGAGCGTTTTGCCGGCATTGTGAGCTACGATTATGGCGCTATTGCATATCCTATCAAAAACAGCAATTCCGTTGTAGCTTTAAGTGTGTTCAGGCAGGGAGTTGATAATATTGCTAATACACTGAACGCCTGGGACAGAGAGCGCAATTTACCCCGCGAAAATGTGCAGGATTATATTGAAGAGTTTAGTGTATCTGATTTAGCTTTCATTTTATCCTATGCGCAAACCGCTACCGAGTCGCTGTCGTGGGGTGTAAATGCAAAAATTATAAATCATCGCCTTGGGCCATTTGCCGATGCCTGGGGATACAGCCTGGATGCCGGTTTTCAATATACGGCCGGTAATTATCTGTTCGCTGCGCATATAATGGATTTAACTACGATGATGAAGTTCTGGACAGTGAATCAATCTGCTTTCGGGGATTTTGAAGAAACGTTTGATGATGAAATACCCACCGGACAAAATGAACGTGTACTTCCAACTCTTAAACTGGGTGCAGGACGGATTTTCACAATCAGTGATTTCACAATAACCGCTGCCACCGATCTGGATATACGTTTTGAGAACAGGCGCGCATTTTTCATTAACATGGGAAGAATGAGCTTCGAACCTCATGTTGGTGTTGAGGGAACCTATAAAAACAGAATCAGTCTGCGGGCAGGTGTTACTGATGTGACTACTGATCCGGACAGCAATATCTACATTTCTCCGACTTTGGGAACCGGATTACATTTCAACAAAATTTTTATCGATTACGGATTTACCAACTTCAGCGGTGCGGCTTCTGTATTAGGGCTTACTCACAGAATTTCTCTTCGGCTTACAATTTAAACGCACAACATGAAGCAGCGAATTATTATCGCAGGGCCAACAGCTTCAGGAAAAAGTACACTTGCCGTTGAACTGGCAGCACAAATTGACGGCGAAATAATTTCGGTTGATTCCCGGCAGTGCTATAAGCAGATCAACATAGGAACCGCCAAACCAACACCCGAACAGCTGGAGAGGGTGCCTCATTATAATATTTCCATATTAGATCTTGACGAGGAAGATTCGGCCCGTCGTTTTTATGACCGGGCTGAGGAATGGGCCAGGGAAATTGAACAGCGAAATAAAACCGTGATATTTGCCGGAGGCAGTACATTACACCTTCAAAGTTTAATTCGTCCGTTTGATGATTTACCTTCCTCAGATCCCGGAAACATCAAAAAACTTAATGCCGCTGCCGAAGAAAAAGGAATTGAATACCTGTTCAATAAACTAAAAAATGCTGATCCTGAATATGCCGAAAAGATGGATGGCATGAACAGGCAGCGGATCATTCGCGCACTGGATGTATGGATGCAAACCGGAAGGCCATTCAGTGAATTTCATACAAATGAGAACTTCACAAAACCGGAAAACTACTCAACATTCGCCCTGCACCGGCCGCGTAAAGAGCTTCATAAAAGAATTGAAATGCGCTGTGATGAAATGATCGGGTCCGGTTTAATTGAAGAAACCCGTCAGCTTCTGAAAGACGGATATTCAAAAGAGCTTCAAGCTTTGCAGACCGTAGGCTATCGGCAGATTATTCAATACCTGGATGGAGAGATCAGCAAAGAACAGATGATTAAAGATTTTAAAACGGCAACCAGAAGATATGCCAAGCGTCAGATTACCTGGCTCAGGCGATGGCCTTTTCTCAATTGGCTTAACTGCAACGAATTATCCCTTGCTGAAATGGTTAAATCCATACAACATCAGGTAGCAGCTGACGTCAATAAACGTTAAATTTAAGCTTCTTTTCAACCCTCGAAATTGATCTATGTACAAAGCAATTGTTAATGTAACTCTTCGAAAATCTATTCTTGATCCAAAAGGGAAAGCGGCTCATCATGCTCTGAAAAACCTTGGACTTACCGACGTACGAGATGTAAGAATTGGCAAGCTGATTGAGCTTGATATCAATGCGTCATCAGAATCTGACGCTAAAAAGGTTGCCGAATCCGCTTGTAAGCAGCTCCTTGCAAATGAAGTAATGGAAGACTTTTCAATTGAGATCACTAACAAGAACTAACCATGTTTGATTTTCTCAAACGAATCAGAATGCAGGAAAGAAAAGAAGCTCCTGATAAGGGTCCTGAATCTGATGTGCTTGTGGCTGTCGAAGAAGAGGAAAAGATTGCCACACCCTGGCGGCTTATTCTTTATGATGATGATATTCATACATTCGATGAAGTTATAAACCAACTTATTAAAGCGCTTGGCTGCAGTGTGGCAAAAGCTGAAGAATTAACTTACAAAGTGCACGAAGAAGGTAAAGCGATCGTTTATGAAGGGTCTTTTGAAGAGTGTCTCAAAATCAATTCTGTATTGCAGGAAATTCAATTAGTAACCGAAATTAAAGGCTGAATAGTGTCAATTAAATCAGGTGTTATCGTTTTTCCGGGCTCCAATTGCGACCACGATGCATACCATGCATTAAAACATGAATTGGGAGTT
>SLAU01000038.1 GCA_007126675.1 Balneolaceae bacterium | reverse complement strand
CGCATTGCCATACAAACGTCCGCGGATCGCATGCCTATTTTACACTTCGCCTGATGGGATATGATTCTGTGCGCCCATATGAAGGCTCATGGAGTGAATATGGCAACAGGGAAGACTCTGCCATTATGTAATGCAAGTCAACCGATTAGAACATCTTATTATAAAATAAAAACACGGTTTTGTATTTTTAGTAGCTTTATTCACACCAAATATAATCTGACAAGTGACGCTATTTAAATTACAGCCCCTGTTACTAATTGTGTTTTTTATAAGCCTGGTAATCTCAGTTTCATCAGTAGAAGCACAGGAAATCGACAATGTGGATTCTGCATTTCAGGAAGCAAGAGCACTGGCATTTGATGGCAACCGTTCCGAAGCACGATCACTTGCATATGCCATTTTAGAAATTTCTCCTGACTACCACGATGTTCGCATTCTTATAGCCAGAACATATTCCTGGGATGGAAAATATATGGATGCAAGACGTGAACTGGACTATGTTCTTAAAAAGCAACCCAATCACAGAGACGCTTTATCCGCTGCAATTGATAATGAAATTTGGAGTGAAAATCCTGACAGAGCAGTAGAAATTGCCAAAAATGCTACACGGTTTTATCCTACTGATGAGCCATTGAACCTGAAAAGAGCAGAGGCTCACATTGCCAACAATGAGGAGAGAGAAGCAAACCGAATATTAAACCTTATAGCAGATATAAACCCATCCAGCTCAGAGGCACAGACATTACGTAAAAGTTTACTTACATCAGGGCAAAAATATACGCTGACCCTGTCTTACACCGGAGACCGTTTTAGTGAAATTTTTGATCCGCAGCATAAATCTTATGTGCAGCTTTCAAGAAGAACACCCTATGGTAGTATTATAGGAAGAGTTAATTACTCCCATCGTTTTGAAACGAATGGTATACAACCAGAGATTGATTTTTATCCAAGTCTAATTGACGGATGGTATGGATATTTAAATTTTGGTTACACTACCAGTTCAATTTATCCCCAATATCGCGCGGGAGCAGAGCTATATAAAAATTTCCCAAAAGGGTTTGAGGCTTCGGCAGGTTTTCGCTATCTGAACTTTGAACGTGGAAGCGTAACCATCTATACAGGTTCATTATCAAAATACTGGAGAAGCTGGTTTTTTACACTCCGGCCTTATTTTACACCGAATGATGCCGGCACATCAAGATCCATAAATGCCTCTGCAAGATATTATTTTGACGGCGCTGAAAACTATGTAACCTTGAGGGGAGGGTTGGGTTTTTCGCCTGAAGAAAGGCGTTTTCAGGATGTGGACGGTGATGTGTTCATCGTCAGGTCTGATTTTGTCGGCATAGATTTTTTAAAAACACTTAGATACAACCTCGGTGTTTTCGGTTCGTTCGATCTTGCCAACCAGGAGTTTACGTTCGATCCGGGAAACTTTAACAGAATTTACACCATGAATGCAGGTGTTCAGTTTAAGTTTTAAGCCCGGTTAACTGATTTGATTTCTTAAATTTTGCAGGTATTCACTATCCGGGTGTAACTCAAGTCCTTGCCGCATTAATTCCCTTGCCTTTTCGATTTCTCCTTTTTGATTATAAGCTCTGGCCTTTCTGAAAATTAACGGTTCTGAGTCAGGCTCTATTTGCAATCCTTTATTCACATTAGTTATAGTTTTTTCAGGTTCTTCCTGCCAAAAATAGATATCTGCAATAGCCGAATATGCATCAATTATTCTGTCATTTCTGTTGAGCACATCCCTGAACTGTTCTTCAGCTTTTCCGTACTCTCCATCCCATCCATATGTTCTGCCATAAAGCAACCTGGCATCATAATAGTTAGGGCTTTGCCGTAAAACATATCTCAGAATTTTTCTTGCTTTGTCGTAATCACCCGAAAATGCGAGTTCACGGGCCTCAAGAAATAACTCTTCATGGTCAAACCCTGATAAGTTTTGATCCTCCAAAAATTGTAGTTCTTCCGCGATCAATTGTCTGTGCTGCAACATTTCTTCAGTGACAGGAATAATTTTATTCTCTTGAGTGACATACCTGTTCATGCTCAGAAATTCCTGATACTCATTTTTAACTTCAGCCTTCCTGTTTCTGTCCTGAGAAGGCGTTAGATACATCCCGTCGCTGATTTCAAATAATTGCTCGCCGGATAAAAAGTGTTTGCCGCTTAAAAAATCCTCAATCTGATATTTATTTCTCATAAGAGGAATAATTCTTTCTGAACTAAATTCAGCGCTGGTGTTTATTTCGCCCCCAACCCAGTGCACATACTCTGGTGTTTCGAAGTTATAATTACTTTTTAAGAAGCTTACCAGGGAGGGGGTAACATCAAGGTGAGAGGAAACACCTCTAAACTCTTTGACCTCTTTTAAAAGCGGTGAATAGATCATGAACGGTACGTGATACCTGTCGATCCTGGATGCATGCGGTACAGGAATCATTCGATGATCCCCTGTAATTATAAAGATGGTGTTTTCGTAATCATCTCGCTGCCGGTAGCGCTCCATCAATTCTTTAATCGCGTCGTCGGTATACAGCAAGGCAGAAAAAATATTCTTATATCTCAGAAACTCATTTCTCAGCCTGTTGCTGATCTCCATTTCATTCAGACGATCGTTAAATATCCGGTTATATTTTTCAGTCTCAGGAATAATAAATGGTTCATGAAAATTCAGAGTAAAGAATATATCAAGGCGCGGCTGATCTGCCGGAAATTCATTTATATAATCAAAAGCTCGCTGATAGGTGTCTTTATCGCTGTAGCCCCAGGTAAAACCACCTTCAATCTCATCCATTTTCTGATACTCCTCACCAAAATGAGACACATCCATCAACAGGTCTATTTCCTGCCTTTCTAAAAATAAGTCCAGCTTATCAAATCTGCTGTTGTACCCACAATAATATCCCGTGTGATATTCGTTTTGATTCAATATTGTTATGAGACTGTAGTGATCCGGTGCATGAATACCCATATCCATAAAGCCACGCTCACCATAGGGGAGAGACCCCAATAAAGAAGGCTGAACGTTAAATGACCTGCCGCTCGTAGCAAGAAAATTCGTCCAGTTTAAACTTTTTTGGGATAATGAATCCAAAAATGGAGTAAACCCCTGATACCTTCCGTGCGGCGGCATTACGGCTGCACCTAAACTTTCTACGATGATAAATACAATATTCGGAAAGCGATCTGCCTGTTTAAAATACTCACCAAGAGGATCTTTATCTGAAACAGTTCGTAATAACGGGTACTCCTCGCCATCAAATTCAGGAATTTCATCCATCCCGGAAAGCACTGTAAATGCCTGGCCAAAAAAGATACTTGCTTTATTGGCCGTGATCTGAAAATCAATTTCTCTTTCGTAATGATCCTGTGCCGGGTATGCCACAAAATAAACCAAATTCAATATCAGAACTGCCCCAAAACTGTAAAGTATCGTTCTCTTCGAAATCTCTGAGCGAATCAATAAATAGCAAATCAGAAACAGAGCTGTTGGGGCAATAATAAATGGAAGCAGTCTTAAAACTGTAAAATTAACAGATGTGTTTACAGTATCACTAAGCTCAGTAAAGTTATATGCAAAAAAATCAGCCCCGAGGGGGGTAAGCACCTCTCCGAAATATTGGATCAGGCCAATGTATGCGATCAGAAAAAGCCCCATCAAAAATCCAGTGATCCAAAGCGCGGCTTTTTCGTGTATCAGTGCAATTAAAAAGTAAACGACACCAAAAATAAGAACCAAAAAAGAAAAGTAGCTAAGATCAAAAAATAAGCCGGTCAGATATAAAGCAACTGCATTTTCAGGAAGTACAAACGCAATATTTACAATCAAATATTCATATAACCGCAGTGCAATGACGATGCACAGAAATGCAATGCTTAATTTAAAATATCCGGGTAAACTTCTGATTAAACGTTTGCTTACCGTTGCCATACCGTTTTTAATCTAAAATATGATCAGGAATTTCTTCTGTTGGGTTACAGAAAGTGTAAATTCTAATTAGATAGCTGTTTTGGGGTATTTTCGGCGATATAATTCGATTTAATTTACTATTATTTTTTCCTCCAAAAAATTCAATTTAAAACAACCCCTTATCAATATCTATGTTGTCAGTTTCTGAGAAGCAATTTGAAAATTTCCTTTTGCAGGAAAATAATTTTGATAGCTCACATGATTTAGCCCATATCAAAAGGGTTGTTACTTCTGCAAAAAAAATCTGTGAAAATGAAAAAGCTGATTATGAAATTGTGGTAACCGCAGCCTGGTTGCATGATTGTGTGGTGCTTCCGAAAAATCATCCCGACAGAAAGTCTTCTTCTAAATTAGCAGCTAAGAAGGCTGTTGATTTTTTATCAGAAACCACCTTCCCTAAAATCAAATTGAAAAGTGTTCATCATGCCATAGAGGCACACAGTTTTTCAGCCGGAGTTACCCCCGAAACACCGGAGGCTAAAATTGTACAGGACGCTGACCGCCTTGATGCATTAGGGGCCATTGGTATTGCAAGGTGTTTTATGGTCGGCGGCCAGTTGGACCGGCCTTTGTATGATCCTGACGATCCTTTCTGTGAATTCAGAAAGCCTGATGATTCCGAATGGACTCTCGATCACTTCTACCAAAAGCTTTTCAAACTTACCAAATTTCTGAATACAGGTAGTGCAAAAAAAGAAGCTGAAGAAAGAATACGTTTTATGAAGAGGTTCTTAGATCAATTGAGATCTGAGGTTTGAGATCATGATGTTTTAAAGCGAATAAGTACGCATTATTTATAAATAGATATGCGACAATACGTTTTTGTTGCTTTAATTCGTTGTGACAACACCATGATTGATCGGCAAAACCATTATGAAAAGCTTGCGGAAGAGATTTTTTCTCAGCCTGAAAGTAAGCGCTTGTTGTATATAGACAAGCTGAAAAAAAGGGACCGGGATTTTTATGATAAAATGGAAAGTTTGATTGCCTTTTCTGAAAAAAATCAGAAATCCCTGACTCCTGAAGTTGAAACACAAATAAAGAAAATTCTTTCGGAATTAAAGTCCTGATTTATCGACAACCTTTTTAATCTGAGAAAGTCTCAACGCCATAGTTTAAGAGCTTTCCTGTTGTTTCTAAATATTTATCGCCAAGTTTTTCCTTCAACTTTGTTTCTGTTTCACGATAAACCACTTCCATTTTGCGCGTCGTATCTATTCCTTTCTGTGTCAGCTTCAGAATTGATTCGCGGCCATCTTTCTCTTTTTCGATCAACTCCTGTTTAACCAACTTGTCTGCAAAACGTGTTATTGTAGAAGGAGCGAGCCCTAAAAGTTCAGAGGCAGTTTTTTGAGTACACGATCCATTAGAACGTATTATCAATAATAGTTCAACATAAGATGTGGCCAGGCCAAACTCTGACAACTGCTCATCAAAAAATGAAGAGACCTGTCTGGAAAGATGGTTAATTGTAGTATGGAAATGTTTCATTATCTT